>JAAFJL010000046.1 GCA_013298865.1 Cytophagales bacterium
CCTCGGCTTACGGTGATATTGAACGCAACAAAACTGAGTTAACGATTTCTCGGGCTAAAAAATTAGCCAATATTTTAAAAATCAGTATCTTAGAACTACTCGGAGAAGAAATAATCAGTCCAACTATCATTGAAAATCCTACTAAGAATGAAGGAACTAATTTTCAGGAAGAGTTAGAAAAACTAAAATCTGAGTCCGAATTTTGGCGAGAAAAATTTGAACAAAAAGTTCTCATGGAAGCCTATCGCCAATTTCAAGGGCAAGACCAAAGAGGTAAAATTGGCTTTTAGCATCAGGGAAATAAAAAACTCCATGCAAATTATCATTTACATGGAGTTTTTACTATCATCGGACATCGAGAAACCAACTTAGATTATCTATCCTTTCGCAATTTCTTTGAACTCGTCTGCGTCAATTTCTTTTGTCTCAAGTTTTACACTGTTAACGATTACTTCTGCAATTTTTTCACCGTAAACCAAGTTGAAAGTTGCCATAAAGTTTTCTTGTCCTTTCTCTTTATCTGTCAAATGATTCGTAGCTAATTTATCTAAAAGTCCGTCAAATTGAGGGTCATTCAAATCTCCATAAGCTCCAAACTGTTGTGCGAACGATGATTTTGCCGCTGCTAAGACCTCTGGATAATCAACCTTAATATCATTCTTTGATGCAATCTCAGTTTTAATCAAATTCCAAGTAACATCACGTTTTACATTATCAAAATCTGCGTCAATTTGCTCTGGAGTGAATTTTCCTTCATTAATTTCGATTAACCATCTACGTAAAAAATCTTCTGGCAATTCGATTTTAACATTTTCAAGCAACATTTTCTCAGCGTCTATTTTTGCCAAATAGCTTGCTTCACGGTTATAGTTATTTGAAATAATATCAAGAACCTCTTTACGGAAATCTTCTTCGTTCGCTACTTTTCCTTCACCCAAGATTTTATCAAAAAGTTCCTGATTTATTTCTGCTTTTCCCTGACGAGTAATATCTTCAACTAAGAAAGAAACTTCGCCAGTTAAAGGTGAATCTCCTTTTCTGTCAGTTGCTAATTCTTTAGATTTTTCATCTATGAAAGTCGTATCAACATCAAAAGTTACAATAGCATCTTTAGCAACGCTCACAAATGTCGCTTTTGCTTCATCTTTGATTGATTTCATCGGAATTGCAGATTTACTTGTCCATTCTCCCTGTGTGAAAGTCCCAAAAATCATATCACCATCTTCAACTGAATCTGGGTGAATTTGCTCACCGTAATTATTGACAATTCTTTCAATGGTCTCGTCTAATTCTTTCTCAGTAGCTTTGATTATATATGATTTTACAGCAGGTAAAGTATTGAAATCAATCGTGAAATCTCCAGCTAAACCAATTTCATAGCCAAATTTAAAATCCTTTTGATTATCCCAATCAATCAAATATTGGTCTTCACGAATTGGAAGAGGGTCACCAACAGTTTTTAAATCACTCTCACGAATATATTCTTGAACTTTGTTTCCTAATAACTTATTAATCTCATCTACTAAAATAGCCTTACCATACATTTTCTTCACCAATTCAGCAGGCACCATTCCAGGGCGAAATCCTTTGATATTCGCACGTTTACGATAATCTTTCAGGACTTTGTCAACTTCTGGTTTGTAATCAGCCTCATCAATAGAAACGATTAGTTTCGCATTTACATTACTGCTTTTTTCAAGAACAATATTCATGATATAATTTTCGGATTAAAATACGGACAAATGATTTTACACTCAAGTTTCGTTTATCCGTAAATCGAAACTTAAATTCCTTCAATCAAAAAACCCTCACAACCTTTAGGGTTCAGAGGGTTTTTTAGTTTTTGATTTAACATTCATTTTCATCTTGAAAACTGAGTGCTAATTCTGTACGGCTGGAGGGACTCGAACCCCCATGCCTCACGGCGCCAGATCCTAAGTCTGGTATGTCTACCAATTCCACCACAACCGCTTATGTTTTGGGACTGCAAAATTATGAAACTGTTTCCGATTTTCCAAAATGCTTTGAAAAAAAGATTTGATTTTTATTTTTCTGTGAGGCTAAACACGGAAGTCGTCCTTTTGAAGGACGACTTCCGTATAAATGATTAAATCGTAGCTCCACCGTCGGCGGTATAAATCATTCCTGTGCAATAGCTTGAAGCATCCGATGCTAAGAAAAGTGCCAATCCTGCAATTTCTTCTACTGTTCCCATGCGTGGAATTGGATTTGATTTTGTCCAATGATTTAAAATTTTATCATTCGACCATAAGGCTTCCGAAAATTTTGTTTTAATCAACCCTGGACAAATAGAATTTACTCTCACGCCATCATTGCCCCATTCTTTGGCAGTTACTTTCGTAAGCATATTCAAAGCAGCCTTAGATACCGAATAAAGCCCCAAACCGTGGTCTGGCGTAATACCTGCTACTGAACTAATATTAATCACAGAACCGCCGCCACGCTGTTTCATGATGGGATGTACCAATTTTCCTAAGGCAAAAGGGGCTTTTACATTTACGTTCATAATTTTATCAAAAGCCCATTCTTCGGCATCATTGATTGGTCCAAAAACAGGATTTGATGCTGCATTATTTACCAAAATATCTATGCCTCCATAAACTTCTACTACTTTTTCAATCAGCATTTTGCAACCTTGAATATCTCCAGCATTGGCGGCTATTCCTATACATTCGCCTCCGTCCGCACGGATTTCTGCTGCAACTACATCCAATTCTTCTTGCTTTCTTGAATTGATTACAACTTTCGCTCCGCAAGCCGCATAATAGCGTGCAATTGCTTCCCCGATTCCTTTACTTGCTCCCGTGATGAGAGCGACTTTTCCATTTAAACTAAAAATTTGGTTTGCTGATGTCATTTTGTTTCTGAATTATTTGGGCTTTAGGCAATTGGCTGTAAGCTATAGGCTTTAAAATGAGACGAGTAAAACTTGTCCGTTATTCTATGAAGCTATTTACTACAATTAACTAAATACGATTTAAACTATTTTTATTTGAACTTTGAAACTACACAATTTTAAAGACTTCTCCTATTTTAAGCATGGCTAATCTTTGTGCTATTTTTCCATCTTTTTGAAGTTTCAAAAGTTCTTTTTCTGATTCTGAGATTGGTTCGTCCGTTTGGTCAAATGTGCCGTAATGAAATGGAATCATCACTTTTGCCTTCATTTCATTGAAAGCCCGAACGGCATTTTGTGGGTCTTGATGATTGTGTTCCATGAACCATCTTGGCGAGTATGACCCTGCCCCAATCATGGCAACATCAATATCAGGAAAGATTTCTCCTACTTGCTTGAAGTGACTCCCAAAGCCAGAATCTCCGCCAAAAAATACGGTTTTATTCTGTGTTTTTATCACGAAACCTCCCCACAATGTTTTGTTGGCGTCACCTACTGAGCGGTTCGACCAATGCCTTGAAGGAATGAAACAAATTTGTATGTTTTTATCAGTTTCAAATTGCTGAAACCAACCTGCTCCTTGCACGCTTCGTTGTGTCCATTTTTCCAATAACTTATTGAGATTCAGACCCGTAAGAAACTGAGCTTTCGGATTTTGCTTTGCCAATTGCTTAATACTGTCCTTTGAACAATGGTCGTAATGAGCGTGAGATACTAAAATATAATCAATGTTTGTAAGTTTTTCTGGAGGAAATGGAAATTCTGTAAGGCGTTTTACTACGGGAATTTTGCCTAAAATTGGGTCAATCAAAATCTTGATTCCGTCGATTTGCAGGTAGAAACTGGCGTGTCCCAACCAAACAATTAAATCTTCTTTACTTTGCAGGAAATCATCATTTTTAATGACTTCTAATTTCCATGTATCATTTTTCTTTTCTTGTTTTTGGGGATTACCCTGAAACTTCCATTTCCAGACTGTACCAAATTTATGAATAAATGGAAATTCGTGATTCATGAAACGCCCGTCTTGGTCGAGGGGGTTTCCTTGCCAGTCTGCCAAAATCGTTTTCAGAGCAGGATTTGAAATTCTGGAGGTTAAGATTTGTTCACGACCTTTCGCAAAAACAGTTTTATTCGACAAAATCATTCCTGCCGTCGTCAATGATAATTTTAAGAATTTTCTTCGTTTCATGGGTTGCAAGCAAATTGTTGAGGTTGGAATTGTTGGAACTCGTTGGTATTGAAGCTGTTTAATAAGTTTTTGGGAGAAGTTAAATTCTCTGAAATAACTTCTCGAAAGTAGAAGGAACTTTCGAGAAGTATAAAATGCCGAATTCACTTCCCGAAAGTTTTTTTTACTTTCGGGAAGTTTCAACCAGAGTTTTCAGGATAAAAATTGTTAAAAAAAACTTATTAAACAGGGTATTCATTCTTTACTACAAAAATAATGAACGTTTGTTTTTGAATTATGCAAAAGTTATTCATAGTAAATCTTTGTCTTCTTTATGCCTTTGTGGTAAAACTCGTATTTTTTTATAAATCTCTCGAAAAAAACAAAAAAGCCCCACAAATGCGGGGCTTTTTCTGCAAACTATTCACCTAACCTAAAAAACTAAATGAAAAAAACTAATATTTTGAGCTTCGGGCTATAAGCCTTGAGCTATGAGATTTATTTTAATATTTGAGGTTCTTAAACCCCTTGTTTTCTTGGGTTTGAGAACCCAATCGTATCAGATTTGAGAATCTGACACCACGACAATTTTCAAATTAATCTATTTTACTGCTAAAATTCTAAACTCTGTACGGCGGTTTTCTTGGTGTTGTTTTTCGTTACATTGTACACCGTCAACACATTCGTTGGTTGGCTCACTTTCGCCATAACCGTTTGATACTAATCTACTTGAATCAATTCCTCTTTGTAATAAATAATCAATTACGGCTCTTGCACGATTGGCTGACAACTGCATATTGTAGGTATCGTCCGAACGGGCATCTGTGTGCGAGCGTATCTCGATTTTCATGTCTGGATACTTACGAAGTAATGGAATCACTTTGGCTTCCAATTCACGAGCAGCATCTGGACGGATAAAGTATTTGTCGAGGTCGTAATAAATATTTTTCAATTTAAAAATATCGCCTTCTCCATACATTCCTTGCACATTTTCTATGATTGTAGCGGGCGATTTTCCACCTTTTACTTTACCGATTGTCTCTGTATTAGTAGCGAAACGGTCTTTCTGAGCTACAATTTTGTGGTCTGCACCAGGTTTTACTTCAAATTCATAACCGCCGTCTGTTCCTGTAACTACGGTCTGTTGTGTTTTATCTTTTTCGTTTTGCAACGTAACCTGTACGCCTGGAATCGGCTTTTGGTTCACTTCAGATTTCACTACACCACGTAGTAATGAGTTGCTTCCTTTTTCTAAATAAAGAGCGATTTGTGTTTTCTGATTAGAATTACTCTTAGTCGAAAACACTACGCTGTTCATCTGGTAGCCTTCTTTGATTGCCTTGAATTCATATTCTGAATTACTTTCTAAGCAAAGTTTAGAAGTACCGTCTAATTGTGTAACACGTAAATCTCTGTTTTCTCCGTTGATGATTGTACGAATATCTACGTTTTCGAGTGGCGTTTTGGTTGTTGCATCATACACGATAACGGTAAATTCTTTACACATTCTACGGAAACTATAAATATTGTCGTCTGATACTCCACGCTTACGGTTCGATGAAAAATATCCTGAACTTCTGCGGGCATCAGTAATTAGACCAAAGTCGTCTTTTTCTGAGTTAATCGGTGCCCCTAAATTTTGAACGCCTTTGTAAGCAACACCTTCTTTCATTTCGGCAAAGAAAACATCCAAGCCCCCCAAACCTTCGTGTCCGTCTGAGGAGAAATAGAGATTCCCCATTTCGTCAATGTAAGGAAACATTTCGTTGCCTTCTGTATTGACTTCTTTTCCCAAATTCACGGGCGACCCCCAGCTTCCATTGTTGTATTCTACTACATAAATATCTGTTCCACCATAACCACCTGGCATATCAGAAACGTAGTACATCTTGGTATTGTCTGGCGTAAGTGCTGGGTGACCATTCGAGTACTCGTTTGAGTTGAAGGGTACTTCTTTGATATTGTTCCAAGTACCTTTTACTAAATCTGCCGTAAATAATTTCAATTTATTTGTTCCGTCCTTTGCTTCTCTGGCTTTGCCTTTGCTGTAATTATTTCTTGTGAAAACCATTTTCTCTTCTCCTTTGAAGAAAACCATTGGACCTTCGTGGTACTTTGTATTGAGTGTTCTACTAAAAGTTTCTACTTTTGAAAGTGTTGGTTCGTTAGAAACCACTGCGTCTGAATTGCTGGCAGAAAGTCCACCTACTGCGGTTGCGATTCCTGCCCCCGAATTCCTTCTGAGTTCTGAGGTATCTGCTACAAAAAACAAATCCAAAAATGGGGTTTGATTCCACCCAAAAACTCTTTTTACAGCTCCAGTTTCATCTCTTGCAGAACAGAAAACTAAACCTCCCTTGTAGTACATCGGACTAAAATCTGCTTGCCGAGAATTGATAGAAAGATAATCTACTTTGTAAGAAGATGAATCTCTGTAAAAACGATTTACGTCCATATAAGAAACTGTAAAACGTTTACCTCTGAGGTCTGAGCCTTGTTTTTCGCCGTAAATAGAATAATATTTCTGAGATTCACGGTATTTTTGATTACCTGCTAATGCTTGGGCGTAATACAAATAATTCTCACTTTCTACGTCTGGATAATCACGTAGTAAGTCAGCATAGATTCGTTCTGCATTACGAGTATCCTGCATTTTGCGATAAGAATATGCTAATTTTTTAAGTGCCTCCATTCGCCCGACTGGGTCGGTTTTTTCTCTGAGATATTCTTCATAGAGACGAATAGCATCTAAATACGTCAAGTTCTCGAACTGACGATTGGCAGCTTTCAATTTAGACTGTGCCTGAACGCTATTGCAAGCAAAAACGAGCATCAAGACTAAGAAGAAATTTATTTGGAAATATCTTTTCATACGCTTCCTTAGGCGGAATAGTTTTCAATTGGTTGGGTTTCGGAAAAAATCCAATTGGTTATTTACATAACGAATACGCTAATGATAACCGTTCAAAGTAATTATAAAAGTTTTAAACAAAATATGTGCCAAAGTGCGGAATGATAAAAATGTAAAGCCAATTTAAGCGATTTTATTACTAAATACTTCTTTGATTATCAGATAGTTAGCCTTCTGCAACAAATTCTGCTTTTGATTTTTTTGGATATAAGCTCTACCTTTGCGGAGAATTCGCACAATGCGGGTTCTTTTTTACACAATTTTTAAAACCAAAAAAATGAGAAAAATTTTATTAAGTTCTATTATCCTTTCAGCTACACTCATGACAGGATGCGTTTCTTTTTCTACGCTACAAACAGGGCGTGTTTTGGGTGAGGGAAATTTTGCTGGAACACTGGCACTTTCAAGTATCAATGGGCAAATTTTAAGTGATAGTGCTTCCAATACTGCACCAATGTTGGAGTTTCAGGGTAGTTATGGGATTACTGAAAAGTTAGACGGATTTATCAAAATTGGTATGCTGGGTACATCGAGTATAGGTGCAAAATACCAATTATTGGGAGACGATGAATCAAAAGGTGCTTTAAGTTTCGGGACAAGCATTGGTAATGTCAGCGTTAGTGCTGGTAATTATGAAACAACTATTTGGGATTGGACAATACCAGTTTATGCGTCGTATCATCCAACAGATTGGCTTGCTGTTTATGCGAGTCCAAAATACGTAATGCGTTTTACAGATAAATTTTTCAATGATGTAAAAAGTGGTAGTGGTACTGCTGGCTGGTACGGTGGCACAGGTGGCATTAGAGTTGGGCGTAAATTTGGATTTATGGTAGAATATTCTTCTTTTACTACTAATGGTTTAACAAAACCCTACAATCAAGTTTCAGCAGGTTTAACCTATGGTGGAAACTGGTAAGGATTTTCGATGATTGATGTTAGGTTTCCTTAAAATAAAACGGAATTATATACTTTAAGTCGCAAAACCTCTCCCCCGACCCCTCTCCTGCTGAGAGGGGAGCTTTTGTCTCCGATTTTCTCCCCTCTCAGCAGGAGAGGGGTCGGGGGAGAGGTTTCAACAAGCAAAATTGGTCTTGCGACATTAAGTACTAAAACCTCCCTGTCAAACTTAGTCCAATCGTTCTTGGATTACCCAAAGTTGCTGCCCCAAAACTGTATGCGTAAGCAATATAAGTTGTGTTTGAAAGATTTCTTCCCCAAAACATTAAATCAAAATTCTTGGTAGAAAATCCTGTACGAATATTAATCGTACTGTAATCTTCTTGGCTATAAGTATTGGCTAAATTGAAATATTGTTTACCCAATAAACGCCATTCTGTTCGTGCAATAAACTGTACATTTTTGTTCAATGATTGTCCGTATTGCAAGGCTAACATTGAAGTAACGTTTGGTGTAAAAATCTGGCGATTTCCTGTAAAATTAGTCTCAACTTTCTGAGATTTTCCAGCCACAAAGACAGATTGAGGAATTGCCAATTTAGAATATGTAGCAGCTGTTGTTCCAAAATTCCAGTCAACCTGCAAACCTTTAGCAATATTTCCCGAAAGTTCTATCTCAACACCTGTACTCGAAAAATTTCCTGCGTTGCGTGTAGCCGTACGGAAACCCAATTCTGGCACAAGCGTAGGAGTCTGAGCATCAGTCACTTGAATACCAAACAATGTAAAATTAGCTCTCAGACGATTATCGAAATATGTACCTTTCCAACCAAATTCCATATTGGTACTGTATTCTGGTGAGTAGGCAATCAGTGGTGCGTCTGATGGGTCAAAGCCAAGCTGACTAAAACCGCCTGCACGGAAACCACGGCTGTATGAAATATATGCCATTTGGTTTTCATCTAACTTATAAGTCAAGCTGAATTTTGGAGAAAAAGCATTGAAAGAAGCTGATGCAGTGGTGTCTTTCAGGGTTGGCAATACAAAATTCCCTTGTTGGAATTTGCTTCCCAATGTCAGTTTTTGATTCTCTGAATCGTATCTCAAACCAGCCGTAATGTCAAAATCTTCGTCAATTGAATAGACTGCCTGTCCGAACAAAGCGTAACCATTATTGTCTGCCAAAGCATTAGTGGAAGATTTTGCATTTTTGGGTTGACCAAATTTTGCACCGTCTGCACCAATTAAAAGTGTTTGGGCAGATGGGTCATTTTGGGTAAAATAAAATCCGCCCAATGTCCATTTTAGATTAGAAGATGTATTTGCCGAAGAACTCAAACGGAGTTCTTGCGTCCAAAAACTCACCGTATTTTGTTTAGCATCATTTTTTACCTCAATCGCATTTACATCTAAACTCTGTAATTTAAAAGGTAATTGCACATCGGCATCAATTGGACCTTCATAAAAACGGTCATTGGTCTGATAAGCCGTGATAGCGGTAATATCAACCCCATTGCCAAAATAATTCAGTACCGCCGAACCATTCAACGTATTGTCATTGTCTTTGGCAACGGCATTGTAATTGACCTTATATTTCATCGAATCTAATGTAGCCAATGCGTAAGGGGCAAGCGTGAAAGAACCACTATTTTTTCGGTTATATTGTTTCAAATTAAACGTAGCCGAAAATTTTGGAGAAGCTACGTATTTCAAGAAATAATTACCTGTAAAACTCTGATGAACATCAAATTTTGAGTTGTCGAAAACATTGGTATAAAAACCGTCACGGGCGTCCAACATGACGGATGCACCCACAAAAAGATGGTCTTTTATCAATGGTGTTCGCACGCCAGCCGTGTAGCGTTGTGTACCGTACGAACCAAAATTTGCTTCGGCAAAACCAGCAGTTTTATTGGTTGGTTGTTTCGTGATAATATTGATAACACCACCCATTGAGTTACGCCCATAGAGTGTTCCTTGTGGACCACGCAGAACTTCAATGCGTTCAATATCAATGAGTTGTGGAATGTACGCATCCAATCTGAATTGATTCACACCATCAACATAAGTCGCAACGGGTTGGTCATAAGAGGTTGAAGTAATTCCTCTGATTGAGGTATTATTTTTATCATCGCCAGGACTTGCAGAGTACATATTTGGCACAATTGCAACTAAATCCTTTACATTCCAAAGACGATAATCTGCTACTTGTTTTGAGGTAATCGTTGAAACCGCCAAAGGTAATTTCTGGGCTTTTTGTTCTACTTTTTCTGCCGATACAATTACTTCGTCTAACTGAGAAGATGATTCCGCTAAAACAACATTAACTTCCTGATTTTCAGAAGATTTTGTGGTGATTTTTTGGGTTCTTGTTGAATAGCCAACACCACTAATTTCAAGCGTTAAATTACCAGCAGGCACTTTCTTGAATTGATAATTACCTTCTGAGTCCGTAATTGTTCCGAGATTGGAATTGAGAATTCTCAGGCTTGTTCCTTTTAAGACTTCGCCGTTTTTGGAAGAAATTTTACCAGAAATACTTTGAGCAAAAATTGAGAAACAACTAACTGATGTACAGAAAGTTAAAGTTAGGATTCTTTTAAAAATGGGTTTCATTGATTTGTTTTTGTGGTGAATTGAAAACAAAGATACTTTTGGAAAACCACTTTCTTGACCTTTCCTAAATTGGAAATATGAATATGCGTAAATCTGAATTATAAAACTCTGTTATTCAGAAAGTTATGAGGAAAAGTTGGTTGGGGTGGTGCAGGAACATTTTGTTCGCCTTTGCGTCTTCTGAGTTCTAATTTCAAACTTTCAAATCCTTTTGCCATTGCCCATTCGTGGTTCATGGATAAGATGGGTTTTATGATACCAGATAGTTTTTTCAAGAGTGGTTTTTCAGCTTCAATTTTCCAGTCATAGACGATTGCTGTACCGTTTTCATTGGGCGTAAATGTCCAGATTCCTCTTCCCACAAAATCCCCGATGGCTTCCAGAGAATAACCATTTGGGAAATCTGTTTGCAAGACTTTAAACTTCCAACGTAGCGTATAAGGCAACCAACCTTTGGTCAATAATTCTATGGTTTTGCCTACACCACCTTCTTGTCCTTTGTCTAAAATCCTGACGTCCAAATACACCGAAGCCCACCAGCGAACTAAGTCGTTAGCGTCTTCGAGGGTACGATAAACTTCTTCTGGCGAGGCATCAACCTGCCAACGAGTAATGAAATGATATGAGTTTTTTGAGTCCATGGGTAGTTTAATATTTTTCTGAGATTATGTACTATAAATCTTACGAAAATATGATTTGATTGGATTGTTTTATAGGAAAAAAATTGATTCCTTCGCTCCTATTTTTCCAAAAACTCATCTGTAAAATGTTGTTTTTGCTTGGGTTTAGCGAATTTATCAGCGTTGTATTCGGATGATTTATTTCTGGGAATTGAAAGCGAAGCCCAATTTTGGTCACAAACCATTTTTCCGATAAAAACAATTTGCCCAACATGATAAGGATAATGTGCCAACTGCCTATTGATTGCCTCCGTAACGCTATGTCCCATGTTGCGGATGTAAATAATTTTCGCTAAATCCTCCTCTTTCAGCGAATTGATAGCATCAAACAAACATTGCCAACCCTGATTCCATTGGTCAATAACCTGCTGTTTTGTGGTTGTGGAATTTTCAAATTCAGCATCTCTTTGTCGCCATTCTTTTTCACCGTCAGAAGTCAAAAAATCTGTCCAGCGAGAAAGCATATTTCCGCATAAGTGACTGACAATGAAAGCAATACTATTACTTTCTTGATTGTATTGCCAAAAAAATTGCTCTTCTTCAAGTTGAGCAAAAGTCTTCTCTCCGAGCATTTTATAATACTCGAATTGTTTTTTTACACTTTCTAAATAGTCGTTTGTCATGGTGTTTATAGTTAGTTATAGATTAAATTTGCACAAAAGTTATGAATAAAAATCATGAAACGAAGCAAATTTATACAGTCAACTTTAGGAATAATAGCAATGGAAACACTGGGAAGTTTTAAAACAATAACCGATAATTTAAAAGAACAAGACGAGGAAATGCCTGCACTTTTTATTGGTCACGGTTCACCCATGAACGCCATCGAAGATAATGAATTTACAAGTACTTGGAATGCTGTTGGTAAAACTTTTTCAAAACCAAAGGCAATTCTTTGTGTATCAGCACATTGGGAGACTCGTGGTACGTATGTAACCGCCATGGAAAAACCCGAAACTATCCATGATTTTGGGGGTTTTCCACAGGAATTATTTGATGTCCAGTACCCCGCAAAAGGCAGTAAATGGTTAGCCGAAGAAACAAAGAAAACGATAAAATCAACAGCTATTGGTTTAGCCGACCAATGGGGTTTAGACCATGGTTGTTGGTCGGTGCTGAAAAAACTTTATCCAGAAGCAGACATTCCTGTAATTCAATTGAGTTTAGACCGAACAAAAGATACTCAATACCATTATGATTTGGCAAAACAATTGGCTGGTTTGCGTAAAAAAGGCGTGCTAATAGTGGGAAGTGGGAACATGGTACATAATTTCCAGTATGCTAATTTCCGTGCAATGAAGTCGGGTTCGGCGGCTTTGGATTGGGCAATCGACGCAAACCATGAGTTCAAAGAATTGATTAAAGACAATAACCATAAACCTCTGATTGATTATAGAAATCATAGCAAAGCCTTCCAATTAGCCGCACCTACACCAGAACATTATTTACCTATGATTTATACAATTGCCTTGAAAGGTAAAAATGAAAAAGTATCTTTCTTTAACGATGAAATTGTAGGTGCATCATTTTCTATGACTTCCTTGAAAATTGAAAAATCTTAAAATGATTTCAATAAAAGAAAATACAAAAACACTCATTATTGTTGTTGGACCAACTGCTGTTGGCAAGACAGATTATTGCGTAAAATTGGCAAAAAGTCTTGATACTGAGATAGTTTCGGCGGATTCTCGTCAATTTTATCATGAACTCTCTATCGGTACTGCAAAACCTACTGTTGAAGAAATGGATGGGGTGATACATCATTTTGTGGGTTCACATTCTATTCAGGATTATTACACTGTCGGAGATTATGAGCGTGATTGCTTGGAGGTTTTAGCAGAGATTTTTAGCCGAAAAGATGTCGCAATTCTGACGGGTGGTTCTGGTATGTTCATTAAAATTATTACTGATGGAATTGATGAAATGCCCGACGCTCCTTTGGATTTAAGAGAGAAACTTGCCGAAAGATTAGCTAATGAAGGATTGGAAAAATTAGTTGAGGAACTCAAAATACTTGACCCAATATTTTATCAGGAAGTTGACCGCCAGAATCCTCAGCGTGTTCTCAGGGCTTTAGAGGTCTGTATTGCTACGGGAAGACCTTTTTCTGATTTTCGTAAAAAACAAAAAGTCCAACGCCCTTTTGAAATGATAAAAATAGCTCTTGAACGCCCACGAGAGGAACTTTATGCCAGAATTGATGCCAGAATGGATATGATGCTTGCTAATGGATTGGTACAAGAAGCTCAACAATTTATCGAATTTCGTGACCATTACGCCCTAAAAACTGTTGGCTACCGAGAAGTATTTGATTATTTAGATGGTCTGTACGACTATGAAGAAATGGTTAGACTACTCAAAAGAAATTCAAGACGTTATGCCAAAAGACAAATGACATGGTTCAAAAATCAAGACGATTTCACTTGGACAGTTATCAGTTAGCAGTCATCAGTGGACAGTTATCAGTGAACAGTTAGCAGTGAACAGTTATTAGTACACAATTAGCTGAATGATATAAAATTTTCTATTTCATATTCACTGACAATTGATAACTGTTTACTGATAATTGCTAACTGTTTCTTGTTTACTGCTAACTGTTCACTGCTAACTGTTATTCCAACAACATTGCTGCTAATCCGCCTTCCAGATTTCTGATTTTGAGGAAACCTTTTTTAGCTAAAATCGCCCTTGCAGCTTCACTCTGAAAACCCGTAAAACAAATAACAATTACTTCTTGGTCACGGAGATGTTCTATTTGGGATAAATTTGAAAATAAATCCTCTAAAGGAATATGAATACCCCCAAGACTAAATTCTTCTCGTTCTGTGTCCGTCCTAACGTCCAATAAATGATAAGGCTCTGTTCCATTGACCAGAGCCTCAAATTCAGTAGCGGAAATTACAGTACTAAAGTTCATTGTACGCCAAAATTCCTCCTATAACGTTTCTTACTTTTGTGAAACCCTGCGACTCTAAAAAGTCTTTTGCTCTACCAGAACGGGCTCCAGACCGACAATGAACTACCAATTCAGCGTCTTTCCAGTCCTCGATTTCGTCGATACGGTCAGGCAATTCTCCGAGCGGAATAAGTTTTGCTCCTAAGTTTTGCTCTTCATATTCGTAATCTTCCCGAACATCCAAAAAGTTAAATACTTCGCCTGAATCCAAGCGTTCTTTGAGTTCTTCTACAGTAATATCTTCCATAATTTATTGAGGGGAATTTTTAGCTATTAGTTTGATTTTATATTTCTATTTTATCTCTGAGAGGAAGATTTTCAAATTAACACATTCTCAAATTTTCAAATTCATTTGATAATAATCTTTCTCACAAAAGTATTCTTCTGATTAGATAGTTTCAAGAGATACAGCCCAGAATTTAAGTGTGAGGCATCAATTTCTTGATTTTCAGTATGTTTTTGAAAAATAGTTTTTCCAGAAAGATCCAAAACCTCAGCATCTTTCAGCGAAGGCTCATTCCAACGAATAATTCCATCGCTTGGATTTGGGCTAACCACTAAAGTATTCCCAATAATTTCTGATTCATTAGTTAAGACTAATTTTGTCCATTTTGTCTTTTCAATTACCTTTCCACCCATCACAGGACGCATCATTAAACTGCCTTTCACATATTTAATCGCATTACTTTTTATATCATTGTTCTGAGCCCAACCATTACCAATATTGTAATAATAATTTGTACCGAACTGAGGATTATTCCTATCAAGACCAACAATAACTGGTTCATTATCAGAAGATTGAGAATATCCTATAAAGAAAACATTAGGGACAGTAATAGGAGATGTCAATATACGAGAGGTATCACCGACAACTTGTCTTATATCCTTAGTCATATCAAAATTCACAAACCCTTCACTTTTTCCTATGAAATCTATCTTTGAAGTATCTGCATATTGAATGGCTACATTTTTTTGTAAAAGTATCTTTCCTGGGTTGCCGTCCTTGTCAGCATCCATAATTTGGATAGTAATTTCTTGTCCAGCAATTGTTCTTAACGAAGGAGCAAATTTTATCCGAATCGCTGAAACAGAATCAGCCTGATTAGTAGTAAACTTCGCTGCAACTCTGGCAAAACCTTTCGGAACGTAAACACCCATTTCGGCACTTCCGTCATCGTAAGCATAATAATCGTCTAAAACTGTGGTAGTTGAAAGCGTATCATTTCTGGTAAAATTAATTTCTGGAACTTGTACAACAAAACTACTACTTGTTTTTGCAGAAAAAGTAGTTTTTAAAATTGCTTTTTTAGAATTGTCAAACTTCAAATCTTTATAAACATCCAAATTTGGTAGTTCCCAAATGTTAGTGTTAGAAGAAACTTCAATTGTTTTTTTATTTCTATCAAATGAAATTACTTTATCTGTGCTGTCGCTTTTGTAGAATGATTGATTAGTCAAATTTCGTATATTAAAACTAATTTTAAATTTGTCCTCAAGCGAACCTAAATAAGTAAAATCGACAGAAAGTTTTTTGGAAAGTTCATTCGTTTTATTCTTCAGAAATTGCTTTACAGGCATTGAACAATATTTTTCTAAAAGATTTATTGAGTTTTTAGGAACATTATTTAATGCTCCTCTTACTGCAACATCGCTAATAAAACGATAGTAATCATCTCGAAAATCGAATCTACCTTTAATTGTTTTTTTATTCAAATAAACATAATCAATATGCCAAGCATCAAACTGCCCAGTTTGCTGACCAAAAGACTCAAACTTAAATTGAAAATTCGGGTGTAAATACAAATCTGCCTTAATTTTGATAAGCTCTTGGGTAAAAACTGTATCTTTTCCAACCAAATTATTAATAAACGGATATGCTGTTGAGTCTTTCCCCGTTTTTGTCTTAATAACAAACGGCTTGCTTAAATCCAGAAAATCTTCTGATTTCTTCACCCAAACGGTTTTCCAAATATCTCCATTTGTTCTAAACTGTAAACGCAAAGAATCATTAGGGTCAGGTCTTTCGCCAAGTCCTGAAGTTTGCCAATAAAAAGTGAGAAAAAGGGAGTCTTTCAGAAAACTTTTTGATAAATCTATCACCTGAGAAATCAAACTATCTGTACTTCCTTCGCTTGATTGACTACTTGATACATAGGGAAATCCATTGCTTCGCAGACCATCAAAAGTTACTACATTGACACTTGGGTGATTGATTGGATAGAAATTATTAACTAAAGTACCACCTTTGGGCAACCACAAATTTGGGTCTGGTTGTCCTTTTTTTGCCAAAGAAAAATCATCAAAAAAAGGTAAAGTCAAAGGAGTTGTAGCGATTTTCGCTTTTGAAGAATTCTGATTGGTAATAGTCTGAATCACAGGACTATACAACCACTGAGCCAAAATATTCTGACTAATAAATAAAAGAAGTAGTACTAATTTTAATGTAATTTTTCCAAATTTCATTTGAATATATTTTTGGCTGTTGGTAATTTTAAAAATTTGGAAATGTGCCAATGAGAATAGCTTCATTTCTAAAAGTCAATTGTTTATCACCAACAGCCATAAGCTAAAAGCTAACCACAATGACTTAATTATTTGGTGGATTTCCTGCAATCCAAAGGTCGATAACTTCGCCGCCTTTTAGTTTTGCACCATCTCCACTTTCTGGGTTTTGTCTGATAATTGTTCCTGCTGGTTCGGTCGAATTACCATCATAAATAATCGAACCTCTTTCCAGTCCAGAACCTTTAATAATGAGTTCGGCTTCTTCCAAAGTTTTGCCCATCACGTCTGGCACATCCACCTCAACGTCACTTGTACCACTACCCACAACTAAATCCACAGATGACCCTTTTGCAATTAACGTACCAGCCTCTATTTTCTTGCCTTCGTACTGTACTTCTAACACAACATTTTGTTGAAGGTCTGGCACATACTTCAAATTTCCCCGTACTAAGCCATAAGTTAGCAATTGCTGTTCGGCACTTCTAACGGACATTTCGGTCAGTTTTGGCATCCGAATCATTGGGGCAGTTTCAGTATTTATCGTGAGGTAAATCTTCCGCCCTTGCTTAACTTTTGAATTAGCCAAAGGATATTGTTTCAGAATCGTGAGTGGAGCAACACCAGGTGTAAAAGTGCTGTCGGTTACTTCGTATTCAAGATTTCTTTCGTCTAAAAGATCTTCCATTTGGTCAATTGTCAAACCTTTGAGATTTGGCACAGTAATCGTTTCCCCATGATTGGTACTCCAAGGAAGGTAAACAAAGAAAAATCCAAAAAATAACGCTAAGAGCAAAGTGGTTAATATACCAAAGTGGATAAAAACATCTTTTTTAGAATCAGTTGAAATTTTAATCATATAAAAAATTAGCTATGAGTTTACTTTTGTTTTTCGATGTTCGATTGTCGTTGTCCGTTGTTTGTTTTTCGATGTTCGATTGTCGTTGTCCGTTATTCGTTTTTCGATGTTCGGGGTTTGCTGTACAATGTTCGATGTTCGAGTCACGAACATCGTTCAACGAAAAACGAACATCGAATCACAACAATTGATTTTTTTTACGATACGAATACCAGAGAACGATTACACCAAACAATACCGCAGGAATACTAAGCCATTGTCCCATATTTAACGTCATTGAATCTTCAAATCGTACTTGATTGACCTTTAAAAATTCGTAGAAAAAACGAACTGTAAAGAGAATTATCATAAAAAGTCCTGTCATTAAACCATCTTGCGTTTTTTCTTTTTTTCTGCTCCAAAACCACATCAGAAAAAGAAACAATGCAATACAAGAAAGACATTCATATAATTGCGAGGGGTGCCGAGGCACAACATCCATATAATCTTGTCCTAATGAGGTATCATTATAAAACTTAAAAGCCCAAGGTACATTGGTAGGTTTTCCGATGATTTCTGAATTCATCAAATTTCCAAAACGAATAAAAGCCCCCGCTAAAGCAACTGCTGGCACAACACGGTCTGTTACATATAAATACGTTTGATCTTTATGCTTGCGGACATACAGATAAAATGCCGTGAAAAGTCCCACTGCTGCCCCATGACTTGCCAAACCTGCATAAGGCGGTTTTATCATACTCCAAAAGAAATGTAATGGGTCTCTTAATAAGGTTGGGTATTCATAAAAGAAATAATGCCCCATTCTGGCTCCAACAACCGTAGCCACCATTGCATAAAGCAAGAGTTCATCGGCTTGTTCCACAGGACGACCTTCTTTTTTGAACATATAACTCACTACTTGATACCCCGCCAAAAAAGCTGATGCGAACATTAAGCCATACCAACGAATGGGAAAACCAAAAATTTCAATAATATCTGACGATACACGCCAATCAATCTCAAGAAATATCACTATTGTCTGTTTTTAAGTTAGAAAAATCTTTTCAAAAGTAGCAAATTTTTGCTTAGGAATGATTATTTGGAGTTCCTTTAGCAAATTTTTGTAATTTTGTAAAACTCCAATCGTGGGATTGTTTCAGTGAAACAATCAGAATCTGTTAGCTGTCGCAAGATTCACGGGAAAGGATTCCCGTGCTACGAATGGAAATAACAAAACAAAATTAAATAATAATGAAGGTTTCTCTTAGTTGGTTAAAAAATTATATTGATATAAATGAATCGCCCGCAGCATTGGATATACTTCTCACGGGTACAGGCTTGGAAGTGGATGGAATTGAGGAAGTTGAGGCAGTAAAAGGCGGTTTAAAAGGTTTTGTTTTGGGCGAAGTGCTAACCTGCGAGCGTTTTGAGGTAAAAGATAAAAAACTGAGCCTTTGTACAGTAAATATTGGTGCTACCGAACCTTCGCAGATTGTTTGCGGAGCTGCCAACGTGGATGCTGGACAACGTGTAATTGTGGCTACTGTGGGGACTACGCTTTACAAAGATGGCGAGCCATTATTTACAATTTCAAGCAAAAAAACCTACGGACAACTCTCTGAGGGCATGATTTGTGCCGAAGACGAACTCGGAATCGGGACTTCGCATGATGGCATTATGATTTTGAATACTGACTTGCCAAATGGTACGCCAGCCGCTCAATATTTTAATTTAGAAGCCGATGCAGTTATCGAAATCGGACTAACGCCTAACCGTGCTGATGCTGCCTCACATTGGGGCGTTGCCCGTGACATAAAAGCAGCTACGGGAAGGGATTTGAAACTACCTTCAATCGAAAATTTCAAGGTTGAAAATAATAACTTTCCGATAGAATTAGTCGTGGAAGAACCAGAGGCTTGTCCACGTTTTTGTGGCGTAACGCTTGATGGTGTGAAAGTAGCACCCTCTCCAGAATGGCTCAAAAAAGCAGTAGAATCACTCGGTATGCGGTCTATTAGCAATATTGTTGATGCTACCAATTATGTCTGCCATGCTTTCGGGCAACCCATGCACGCCTACGATTGGCACGCAATAAAAGGGCAAAAAGTTGTAGTAAAATGCTTGGAAGCAGGCACAAAATTCACGACTCTGGACGAAGTAGAACGTACACTATTAGCCACAAATTTGATGGTTTGCAATGCCGAAGAACCCATGGGAATAGCAGGAATTTTTGGCGGAACAAAATCAGGAATCAAAAACGAAACTACCAGAGTTTATCTGGAAGTTGCTTATTTTGACCCTGCTTCTGTACGTAAAACTGCCCAAAATCATGGTTTAAAAACGGATGCGTCTTTCAGATTTGAACGTGGAACAGACCCCAACATGAAGCTGTATGTTTTGAAATACGCTGCATTATTGATTCAAGAATTGGCAGGTGGCGTTGTTGCGTCTGAAGTAACAGATTTTTATCCAACGCCAATTGAAGATTTTAGAATAAATGTTTCCTACAAAAATATTGACCGCCTGATTGGAAAAAAAATAGATAAATCTCTGATTCATAGTATTTTAGAATCACTTGACATTCAATTAGAACAAATCACCGAAGATGAATTTCTGGCAATTGTACCACCTTTCCGTGTGGACGTTACCCGTGAGGCAGACATTGTGGAGGAGATTCTGAGAATTTACGGTTTTCAGCATATTGAACTTTCTGAGAATTTGGGAACAGACTACCTTTCCGATTTTCCAGAAAAAGATAGAGACAAACTTCAGTTAAAATTGACTTACGCTTTGGCTTCGATGGGTTTCAATGAAATCATTACCAATTCATTGACAAAACCTGTTTATCATGATGCTATCCGTGCGGCAACTTTCGGAGAAGATGTTGAGATTTTGAATAAATTATCCGAAGATTTAGCCGTGATGCGACAGTCAATGTTGTTTTCTGGATTAGAGGTTTTGGCGTACAATGTCAATCGTCGTCAGAAGGATTTGAATGTTTTTGATTTTGGAAAAACTTATCATAAAATCAACGGTAAATATGTAGAAAAGAGACACTTAGCCATGTTTGTAACGGGCAATACAGACTCGGAAACTTGGCAGTTTAAGTCTCAAAAAATAGCATTTCATCAATTAGCCAATGCCGTTGGGCAAGTGTTGGGGCGTTTAGGAATCAAGAATTTTGAAAGTAAACCACTCGAAAACTCTGCCATTTTTGAATATGGACTTAGTTATTCAATTAATAAAAAAGAATGTATTTCTCTGGGTTTGGTGAAAGCAAAATTGGCTAAAATGGCAGACTTGAAACAAGGTGCTTTTTATGCAGATTTAGATTGGGATTATCTTTTCAAACAAAGTAATGATAAATTGGTATTTGAAGAATTGCCAAAATTCCCAGAGGTACGCCGTGATTTATCATTAGTGCTTGACCGTTCGGTGAGTTTCGACCAAATCAGGAAAATTGCAGAGCGTTACGAGAAAACTTTATTGCGTTCAGTCAATGTTTTTGATGTTTATCAAGGAGAAAATTTGGGTAAAGACAAAAAATCATATTCTGTAAGTTTCATCCTCCAAGATTTTGAACAAACCTTGACCGATAAAGTCATTGATAAAACAATGGAAAGATTAATTACTGCTTTTGAAAAAGAAGCAAACGCTATGATTAGGAAGTAAGGGGTTCGTGCAAAATTGTAATTTAGGGCAATTCACAGTTTGAATCCACCAGAAATTATAGTTATTTTGAATAAAATTAAGTTTTTATACAGAATGGCAAACCACTATGATAGAATTTTCAAAGAAAATATTGAACCACTTATTCCAGTAATTGCTCGAAAAATCTTCGGATTAAAAATCAATCAAACCGAAGACATAAAAGACAAACTTCAATATACCCTTGAAAAAGAAGCTGATTACTTGCAAAAAGTAATACATGATGACCCAGAAAATGACTATATTCTTCATGTAGAATGTCAGGTAAAGGATGATACAGAGATGCTTTCTCGGATGTTGTTGTATCGGGCGATAGTCTATCATTTATTCAAATTACCCGTGAGGCAATATGTGTTTTTTATTGGAGAGAAAGCCTCTAAAATGGACTGCTTGCTCGCTCAGGAGGATTTGACATATAGTTTTAGACTGAAAAATATTCACCAATTTAGTTACAAAAACTTCATTGATTCGGATATTCCAGAAGAAGTTGTATTGGCAATTTTGGCAGATTTTGAAGGAATAAATCCTACAAAAGTTATTGAAGAAATAGTCAAGCGATTACAACAAATTTCAGATAAATCCTTACGACTTTCAAAGTATGAAAAGCAGTTGGAAATTTTATCCAAACTACGTAAATTGCAGAAACAAACAATCCAAACAATTACACAAATGGGCTGGGAATACGAATTAGAAACAGATATCCGCTATCTACAAGGAGTAGAAAAAGGGGAAGAAAAAGGAATTGCAAAAGGAATTGAACAAGGAATTGAAATAACAAAAGAAAAGGATAATTACAGATTTGTTGTTTCTTTACTTTCTGAAACTAAATTTAGTGCAGAAAAAATTGCTCGATTAGCAGATGTGACCATCGAATTTATAGAAAAAGTAAAGAGAGAATTATAGCAAAAACAATAATCAGAAAACCACTTCGCAAGAGTGGTTTTTTTATTTAATTCTTAGAAACGTTAAGAAAAGTTAAATACAGATAGGTTTTAAAATAATGATAGGAAAGGTTCGTCAATAGAGAAATAATTTAAAACTTCTCTAAAATGAAAAACATTACTTTATCTCTGAGCATCATGCTCACTCTCTTGATTGGCTACAAAGCCACTTCCCAAGAACAAGCCTTTAACGAAGGTGATAAAATTCTTACTATTGGTGTTAGTGGAGGATATTCCAAATATCAAGGCTCATTATTTAGACCATCCATGACTTTTGACTATGGTTTGAAAAGTACCAATGGACTGCTCAGTTTGGGCGTTTATGGTAGTTACTTTTCAAAATCGTATCAGCATGGTGATGAAGATATACTGGTAAGTGGCTATTATTCCAAATACAAACAAACAGATTTTTCAGTAGGTGCGAGGTTAGCTATTCACTATCCCTATCTTCATAAGAAAATTGATTTTTATGCAGGACTTGGACTTGGGATAAATAGAACAATCACCAGCGATTATTCAGCGAAAAGGCTTGATTCGAATGGAAAGATTGTCGTTCTTGCGGAGTTTCCAGGTTCTACCGTTAATTCCTTAGAATCACTTCCATTTGCTGGTTTTCGGTATAATATTTTGAAAAATATCAATCTAAATCTTGAAGCAACACATAAATCATTATCAGTAGGGCTTGGCGTAAAGTTCTGATTATTAGCAAAATAATATATAATTTTATACGATTTAGAATTTTATTTTCGTTTACTTAACAATAGTTTAAACGTCTCTAAAATCAAAACTGCCATGACAAATTATATCGCTTTTCTGAGCCTTCTACTCGCAACCACAATTAATTTCATTTCTTCTGCACAAACTAAATTACCTATTCAGACAAAATCACAAGAAGATAGAGTTTTTGGAGAGGGTGATAGAATCTTGACTATTGGTGCAATTGGAACTACAACAAAATTTGAGCGTTCTTTGATAAAACCATCCATCACATTTGATTATGGTTTAAAGAAAACAAACGGAATTCTAAGCATAGGTTTTTATGCAAATTATGCCTCATATTTTAACCAAAAAATTATCCTCTCTGCTGGTTTAATAAACGAATCATTTTATCAAGAAGATATTGCTGGTGGGCTTAGATTGGGCTTTCATTATGTCTGCGTTCATAAAAAATTGGATCTGTATGGAGGGCTTGGAATTGGTGTAAACAACTCTCACGCATCAGAATATTCTTTGAAAAAAATTGATGATAGAGGAAATATCAGTGACCTTGTAACTATCCCAGAAGATAATCTTACAACTCTCCAATTTACTCCTCTTTTTGGTTTTCGCTCATATCTTTCCCGAAAAATGAGCCTAAATCTTGAAGCTGCAGAAAGCTATTTTTCTATGGGGCTTGGCGTAAAGTTTTAAGGAACAATCGCTAAAATTTAGGTTTTTACCTCTTTACATTGCTCGGCATTTGATGCACTTGTGGATATTTTGTAAATTCACAACTATTCAAACAATGAGGACATGAGTGAATGATAGATTGAGTGAATATGCCAGTACTCTCTCATCCATTCATGGTATCATTCACTCATTGGAATTCCTCAACAATTCACCATGCTAATGTCTCGTAAAATTATACTCTCCTTCTGTTTTTTATTGTTGGTTTTTCACCAAAATCATGCTCAAAATATCCTCACTCTCGACGAAGCTATAAAAATTGCTTTGGAAAAAAACTTCTCAATTAAAGTAGCAAAAAGTCGTCAGGAAATTGCCAAAAATGATAATACCAAAGGCAATGCGGGCATGATGCCAACTGTCATTGGGACAATCCAAAAAAATTATAATCTGAGTAGTGTAAGGCTTGGACTTTTTGATCAAAATCTACCTGCCATCGAACGCTCAAATGTGAACAATAATACAGGTGGCGTGGGTGTAGGCGTTGTCTGGACGCTCTACGATGGCATGGGAATGTTCATTGCCCGTGACCGCTTGAATGAATTGCAAAAAACAACTTTTTCTCAGACCGAAAACATCATCGAAAATACCATTGCCCAAGTGAGTAATGCGTATTATGAAATCATTCGACAGTCGAGAAGGGTAAAAAATATTAAGCAAGGTTTAGGTATTTCCAATGACCGACTGAAACTATCCAAAGACCGATATGAAGTTGGGCAGGGTTCTAAGGTAGATTATCTTTCTGCTCAGGTGGATTACAACGAAGACAAAGCCGCCCTCATCGCACAGGAACAAATCTTGGAAAGTTCTCATTTTTTACTTAATTCATTGTTAATCAGAGGTGTACAGGAAGATTTCAAAACAAATGATACCATTATTTTTGATAGAAACCTTTCTTTGGAAACCCTCAGAGATGCTACTTTGAAACAAAATCCAGCGATTATTTTAGCAGGAATGAACAAGAAAATTGCAGATTTAGACCTAAAATCTCAGAAAGCAATCCAAATGCCACAGGTAGATTTATTGACTGGTTACAATTATTCTACCCTCAATAATGGGGCTGGACCACCACAGGGAACTAAAAATGGACAAACTTTTGCCTTCAGTTATGGGCTTCGTGCAACGGTAAATATTTTTGACGGATACAACCAAAAAAGGAGAATCCAGAATGCAAAAATCAATACTGAAATTGCGAATTATCAGGAAGGCGACCTCAAAAATCAATTGAATGTAGCCTTAGAAAGGACTTATTTGAATTACTCGAATGCCATAGAGTTAATCAAATTAGAAACAGAAAACTACAAGATTGCTCGCCAAAATATTGACATCGCTTTTGAACGTTATAAAGTTGGAAATTCTACTTCCTACGAACTCAGAGAGGTACAACGCAATGCCGTGGCAGCAGAAACTCGCCTCATCGAAGCCGAATACAATGCCAAAATTGCAGAGATAGAATTATTGAGATTGAGTAGTAAATTGGTAGAGTAAATAGTAGCTTTTGGCTTAGATTCTAAGGAATGAGTTAAAAATAACCTGTAAAAATTTAACTTAGAGAAATAGAGAATTAGAGTTAATATTTTGCCTTTTCTCTAATCCTCTATACCTCTAAGTTTCATACGGGCGAAATCTTAGTTTAATTTCGTTATAAGTTATTTTTTACCTGTTCATAAGTTGTTCACCACAAACTCAATATTCCTTTTTAGTCCTTCTAACTTAGTACGTTTTACAGCTGATTTTTTGAAGATTACTTGGAAAACTTCTTGTGTGATTTCCTGCCAATCTTTTTTGCTAAAGTCCTCTAAATCAGGATGTAAATTGAATTGTGGTTCTTGGTTAGGCTTTGAAAAACGATTCCATGGACAGACATCTTGGCAAATATCACAACCAAAAACCCAGTTGTCAAACTTGCCTTTTACTTCAGTCGGAATGGCTTCTTTTAGTTCAATCGTAAAATAACTGATACATTTTGAGCCATCAACTACGTATGGTTCTACAATTGCATCGGTCGGGCAGGCATCTATGCAACGGGTGCAAGTACCACAATAATCTTTGATTGGACCGTCTGTTTCGAGGGGTAAATCAAGGATTAATTCTGCAATAAAAAAGAAACTTCCCATTTGTCGGTTAATCAAATTACTGTGCTTCCCGACCCAACCAAGACCTCCTTTTTTTGCCCAAACTTTATCCATTACGGGGGCAGAATCCACAAAGGCACGCCCGCCTACTTCCCCGATTTCAAGATGAATAAATGCCAATAATTCTTTTAGTTTTTCTTTTACAACGAAGTGATAATCAGTCCCATAGGCGTATTTTGATAGTTTTAAGTCGTCTTGTCCTTCGGGAAGTTTTTCGGCAGGATAATAATTAAAAAGTAGCGAGATTACCGATTTAGCATCGTCCACCAAAAGCCGTGGGTCAAGACGTTTATCGAAGTAATTTTCCATGTAGTGCATCTTGCCGTGCATCTGATTTTTGAGCCAATTTTCCAGTCGAGGAGCTTCTTCTTCCAAAAAACCAGCCTTAGAAATTCCACAAAAATCAAAGCCTAATTCCAGAGCTTTTTGTTTGATTTTACGAGTATTTTCTTGAATTTGAAGCGACATGGTTTTTTGATTTACCTTCAAAGTTAGTGAAGCTGTTTGATGAATAAAAAAAAGGCTTCGTTCAGAACGAAGCCTTTTTTTTATTCATCAAATGATTTTAAAGGATTTGGGAAGTTTCCTAATTCCAATTTTCCTCCAAAACCACTTTCCTTCTCCGAGAAACTTCCACAGAAAGCCCGTCTGTCAAAAGGAGTTTAAGTTCTACTTTGTCATAACTTTTGATATGCCTTGAATTGACTAAAAATGCCCTGTGGACTCTCAGGAAGCCCTGCATCAGTAGTGATTCTTCAAAATATTTGAGGGTTCTGGCAATTAAAATTTGCTTCCCACTCGATAAATGCAAAATTGAATAATTACAATTTCCTTCCAACATCACAACATAAGACAGTGGAATTACTTTTTTTCTGGCAACGATAATCATTCCAGTTTTCGAGAAATTATAAGGTATGCTCATAAATTTTAAAAGTTTAGCAATGATGTGTTTTTGATAATTAAGAATTAAAAATGTGAAATTAAAAATTCAAGTATCTGATATTCAGTGAATTACTTTGAATAACCGCAAGAATGCAAAGCCTTCCGTCCCTGCGGTTCAAAACTTATAGTCCTGTGTTCAATTTACTGGTAGGTTTGAAAATGACTTTCCCAGTTCCTCGGTATTCGAGATTTTTTGCTGTTCCTTCACCATTTAAGGTTACTGTATGGTTACTGTCAATAATCACATAATCTCCCAATTGTGGAATTCTGAAATTCTCCCAAGTTGAGTTCGCTTCCCAGTTACCCGACTGCACACTAATCACCAATGTAACCGTAGCAACTCCTTGGAATTCATACGCTCCTATGTCAACTCGTCCACCCGCAAAACGTCTCAAGTTTCCATCTAAATCTTTGTCTGTCAATGAGATAGAGCCATTATCGCCACGGTCAATACTCAAAGAAGCCGCCTTTACATGATAATCGCCCGTGTTAATCGGAGCAACGCCCTGTGGTTGTGGATTCACAAAAATTGGGTCTTGCGTCAAATTCATTGTCCCTGCGTACCCACCTTGAACCACACTATTTGAAATTGTTGAAAGTCCCGCTTGCAAAGTTCCTGAGTTATCCCAAATGATACAGTTTTTGATGATTGGATTGCTCACAATTGGAGAATTAGGCGTGTTATAAATACTACCCAAAACGCCATTGTTTCCCGCAATAGTAACGTTGATAATCATTGGGTCAGCATCGTTATTATAGATACCACCACCGAGTGCTTTATTGCCCGTAATCTGAGAATTGTTGATATTTGGATTACATTCAAAATTGTAAATACCGCCCCCAAACGTAGCAAAATTACCCGTGATTTTACAGAAAGAAATCGTTCCTGAACTTCCTGAACTCATGAAAATACCTGCCCCAAATGTACCTGTGTTGCTCTGAATCGTACAATTGGTGATAGTGCCAAGGCTATTTTCTGCCAAAATTCCTCCGCCTGCTTCAATCCCAATTGGTGCTGGTGCGGCAACATTTGGTCCTACTTGTCCCAAAGCATTCGGTGGTTGACTGGCGGCATATCCGTTCTGAATCGTGAAACCATCAATCACTGTGGCACTCGAAGCATTGACAATACGAACCACGTGGTAAGAATTGTCCGTCAGTAAACCTTGATTGCCAATTTCACCACTCAAAATAGAAACATTCGTTTTGAAATTTCTCTGAGCCAATGTAGCTTCTGTACCCGCAAAACCACCAATCAATTTTGTCCCCGTTGGTACACTGAACGAGATGGTTCTGTCGGTATTGGTCGTTGGTTTGTACGTTCCTTTGGCAACCCAAACTTCCACATTCGGCGTCGGATAAGTACTTGCCGCCAAAAGGGCTATTTGCAAATTAGAGAATGCCGTTGCCCAAGCATTACCGTTTTGTAAGACATTGGTATTGGCAACATCTACATAAATTCGGTCGATGACCGTCACTGTCACATCGGCAGATTTTGCACTGGCACAAGTAACGGAGTTCAAAGTTTGTTCACATCTTGCGTAATACTGAGTCGTAACTATTGGCGAAACCAATGGTGTTACCAAAGAATTATCGGATGTTTTGTAAAACTTCAAAGCAAAAGTTCCAGTAGTTCCCGTACAACCCGTAGCTGTAAGCGTGAAGGATTCTCCATTGTAAATCTTTCCACCCGTAGCCACTGGCACAGGAGGGGCTAAAACTGTGACTGTTACGACATTAGATTTAGCACTAACTGCCGTTACAGAATTGAAAGTCTGTTCACATCTGGCGTAATAATCGGTATTAACCAAAGGTGTAACTGGCATATTGACCAGAGCATCGTTTGAATTTTGGTACCATTTCAAGACAAATGTTCCGACACTTCCTGAGCAACCCGTAGCCGTGAGTGTCACGGGAGTATTGATACAAATGGTTGCCCCAGTTGCTACTGGTGGAGTTGGACTAAGAACCGTCACTGTTACATCCACTGAATTTCCAGAAATACACGTGATAGCGTTCAATGTCCTTTCACATTTTGCGTAAAAATTAATCGTCGCCGTTGGTGAAACTGGCATCGTTGCTAAGGAATTATCCGAAGATTTATACCATTTCAAAACATCATTCGCACCTGAACAACCCGTTGCGGTAAGCGTAATACTTGCCCCAAAAATAATCTGGGTATTGGCTTGTGGAACGGGAGGACTCACAACTGGATTAACGGTTACGGATGTTGTAGCCGTTGAAGTACAGCCATTAACATTTGTTACGGTTATCGTGTAAGTTCCTGACATTGAAGCCGTTGCCGATGGAATACTTGGACTTTGAGCCGATGAAGTATAACTGCTTGGTCCAGTCCATAGATACGTTCCAACGCCCCCGCCTGTGAGATTCAAGGTCACTCCCGAACAAATTGGAGAATTACTACTTGCAGTTGCTGTTGGTAAAGCATTGACCGTTACTGCCGTTGTTGCCGTATTTATACAGCCATTTACATTTGTTACTGTTACAGTATAAGTCCCTGTTGCTGAAACGGTTGCATTAGCAATCGTTGGATTTTGAGCTATTGAAGTGAATCCATTTGAACTCGTCCATGCGTAAGATGAACCACCGCCAGAAGTTAAATTCAAGGTATTGCCCGCACAAATTGGAGAGTTACTTCCAATCGTAGGAACTGGTTTTGGATTTACATTGACCGTGGTAGTTGCCGTTGTTGAACAACCTGTGGTTGAATTACTTGCCGTGACGGTATAAATCTGAGTAGCTATTGGCGAAACGGTTACGGTTTGTCCTGATAAACTACCTGGATTCCACACAAAATTATTGGCGACACAAGCCGTACTTAATTGTCCTCTGATTTCGCCCCCTGGAAATGCTGCATTATGAATATTGACATAATAAAGACCTGCCAATAAATCCGTTTCTTGGGTTGTGGTCAGTGTTCCTGTATAGGTGAAACTGCCCGAAGTTGTGAATGGAATACCAGGGAATCCAATCTGTACTGGACCATTTACGCCCACTGCACCTTTATGAATGTGGGCAGCCGAAATACTGGCGGATAATCCATTGAAAGAAATCGTCAATAATAATTGCTTCGTTACTTTATCATAAGTTCCCGAAACTGTACCCGTTGCCGTGGACGCATTGGCTGGTACTTCCGAAGTTCCACTTAACGTTGTGCTAACGGTCAGTAAGTTACAAGTTGCCGTCAGAGAAGCCGTTGAACCTTCACAAATAGTTTGGTTAGCTCCTGCATCAACGACTGGCAATGGATTGACCGTTACCGAAGTCGTAGCCGTTGAAGTACAACTATTGGCATTGGTTACAGTAATTCGGTAAACCCCTGATGCTAAGACCGTTGGACTCGCAATCGTTGGGCTTTGAGCTGACGAAGTATAACCGTTTGGACCACTCCATGCGTAAGTTCCAACGCCTCCGCCTGTGAGGGAAATACTTGTTCCTGCACAAACACTTGGTGTGCTGGTGCCTGCTGTGGCGGTTGGTAAAGCATTCACCGTGATTGCCACCGAAGCCGTGCTGGTACATCCACTTGGATTTGTTACCGTTATCGTATAAGTCCCTGTTGCTGAAACGGTTGCATTTGCAATCATGGGACTTTGTGCCGTTGAAGTAAATCCATTTGAACTTGTCCACAAGTATGTACCAACGCCTCCACCTGTGAGAGAAATAGTGTTCCCTGCACAAATTGTAGGCGTACTACTACTTGCCGTTGCCGTAGGATTAGCATTGACAGTTACTACTACCGAAGCAGTACTTGTACAACCATTTACATTCGTTACCGTAACAATATAAGGGAGTGGGTTCCCTCCATCTGCAATTCTTGCGTTTGTGATACTTGGATTTTGTAAGGTCGAAGCGAATAAATTTGAAACAGGTCCTGCCCACGAATAAGAAAATCCACCTCCACTTGTGAGATTTAGGGTCGCACCAACACAAATCGGTGAGTTGCTACTCGCCGTTGCCGTTGGTAAAGCATTCACCGTTACAGCTACAGAAGCTGTACTCGTGCAACCAGTCGAAGCCGTAACCGTAATCGTATAAGTACCTGATAATGAAACGGTTGCGTTACTTATCGTTGGACTTTGTGCTGTGGAAGTAAATCCGTTTGAACTTGTCCAAGCGTATGTTCCTACTCCCCCGCCTGTGAGATTTAATGTTCTTCCTGCACAAATCGTTGGTGTACTACTACTTGCTGTTGCAGTTGGTGTTGCATTAACCGTTACTACCACCGAAGCCGTACTCGTACAACCATTAGCATTTGTTACCGTTATCGTATAAGTACCTGATAATGAAACAGTTGCATTACTTATCGTTGGACTTTGAGCCGATGAAGTATAACCGTTTGAACTTGTCCAAGCATAAGCTGTACCAATGCCTCCACCTGTAAGATTTAGGGTTGTTCCTGAACAAATCGGAGAATTACTGCTTGCTGTTGCCGTTGGACTTGCATTTACCGTTACAGCCGTTGTAGCATTGAAAACACAGCCACTCGTTTTGGTTACGCTAATCGTGTAAGTTCCTGTTGCCAAAGTTGTAGCATTGGCAATACTTGGATTTTGAGCAGACGAAGTAAAGCTATTTGGTCCTGTCCAAGAGTATGTCCCTGTGCCAGTGCCTGTTAGATTCAGGGTATTTCCTGCACAAATTGGAGAATTACTACTTGCCGTAGGTGCAACAGTTGCTCCTGGCACATCTATTCTTAAATTGTACCCAGCACAATCCGTTCCTGGATTTAATTGATGTACTACAACCACAATTGTTCCATTCGCTGGAATGATTGCTTCATAAAATCCAGTTCCAGTAAATGAGAAACCAGGGTCAGCTAAGTAATTAGCACTAATATTAGCAGGGTCAAAACTACCCAAATAAGTCGCACAAAACATACTCGTTCCACAACCTGATGTTATACCAATAGTAGCACAAACAGGTGCATTAGTTGGGTTAGTGACGTTATAAGCATCGTAATATCTTGCCCCTGTTGGTGTGTTAGTACCAGGATAGCTGGTTTTGGGAGCGGCACAAGTAGAAACCTGTTCAAAACGATTCATTCTTCCTGTTTGTGTTAGATCACCTGCAACTAATGAGCCACTGAACACAAAATCTCCAAATTTCACGGCGGTTGTATCAGAAGCTGAACAGTTATATTGATTGGTAACAATTGCCCGATACACCCCAGAGGTTGTAATTACTTGCGTTTGGGCAGTTCCTCCAAATGTTGTAAATGAATTGGGGTCTGCTATTCCCGATAAACTTCTTTCCCATGCGTAAGTATAATTTGGGTCGGCAGGGGCAGAAAGTGTTGTACTACTTCCAGAACAAAAAGCTGTTCCTGCATCCGTTATCGTTGCTGATGCTGGATTTGGATTAACCGTTACCGTTACCGTGATTGGTGTACCCGTACAAGTTGTTCCTGCATTGGTATAGGATGGCGTAATGGTAAATGTAACCGTTACTGGTGAAGTGGTTGTATTGGTTAAACGCCCTGAGATATTTCCAGAACCACTTGCTCCAATAGTAGTACTTGTTACCGTAGCA
>JAAFJL010000047.1 GCA_013298865.1 Cytophagales bacterium
TTTTTAGAGAAAAACTAACAATTTTACCCAGATTTTTGCTCATTTACATAAAAGAATATGAACCAGAAATACTTATGAATAAACCGTAGCTCAGCAGCCACAATGGAATTGGTGAGGGGTCAGGGGAGAAGTTTAAACAAGCCAAGGTTTTAATGGCATTAATAAGTATAGTGTTCCGAAGTTAAATCCTCCATAAACCAAACTTCTACTGATACTATCTATTAACATTTGTTAATTTTGGCAAAACCTCTTATTTTTACAGTAAGGTAATGTCAATTATTTACCAACAAATTTATAGCCGTTTTTATGGCACTAACACATCATAGAAACACCCCACAAGATTTTGATCTGTGGGGTGTTTCGTTTTTTAGGATGATGTAATTCTAATAACTATTTAGAACTTTCAAAGCCCATATTCAGATTCAAGATTTTGGAATATTTGCCTGCATTTTGCCAGTCTAAGGTTTTCAGACGGTAATAAACCTGAGGAATATTATCTGTGGCAGAAGTTTTGTCGATATAACGGTACTGAGCCAATGGCGTAACTTTATTCTTCTGTCCGATAGCTTTTATTTTTGTAATACTCTTATAATTAATGCCATCCGTACTTTTTTCTATTTCATAAGACTGAACATTTAGTTGTTGGTTAACATCCCATTCCAGTTTTACCCCGTTCTGGATTCGCTGTACGTGCAGATACTTTATGTCGTACTGTGGTGTTAACCGCATAACCTCTACCCGAAAAGTATCAGCAATACAACTCAATTTATCTTTTACCAAAATCAGGGTATCTGACTGTGGTTTTATTTTGATGGCTTGGGTATTCTGTAAATTTTTATTCCAGATATAATTGCCTCTCCATGAAGGAGTTAGTGTGATTTCATCTTCATAAAATGCTTTCAGACTTATGGATTTATTGACATTTTTTATCATCGTGAATTTGTCTAAAATCTCACCATCTTCGTTGATAAACTTAGCTTCGAGTATATTATTTTCTACTTCAAAATACAAAGAACCACCTTTTTCCACATAAGAATAATACATGGCTTTGTGCGGATAACCTTCCTTCGGGGTGCCATAGCCACCCGCCGAACCAGCTACTACATAAATTGGAGCTTGGTTTTTTGCGTATGGACATGAGTTTTCAGAATTATCCCATTTGCCAGAGGAGGTTTCGGTAACGTGCTTTTTCTCATCAAGAGTAGTAGAAAATCCGTAATGCCCTTTTATCGGTCTTGATCTTTCGTAGGCATGGGTATGCCCATTGAGTACCAAATCAACTTTGTATTTTTCAAAAATCGGAACAATATTTTGCCTGATAGCAGTAAGGTCAATTTCTGTATCTGAATTGTGCGACCCCTTCGTGAAAGGTGGATGATGAAAATATACAATCGTCCACATTTGTTTGTTAGCAGCTAAATCTTTTTCTAACCAAGCAACCTGATTGTTAGGAGTTTGGAAAAGTTTTCGATTGTCATTATCTAAGGCTTCACTTTCTAAAGCCACAAAGTGAATGTTTCCGTAATTATAAGAATAGTACCCCTGCGACCCAGACGCAACGCCACCTGCTTCGCCCTTGGTGGGCATCGTGAAAATGCTATAATATGCCAATTTCGGATTTGTCATATATCTGTCTGCATTGTCATAATCATGATTTCCTGTGGCAGGATATAAAGGTGATTGCCTCAAGAATTTATCTTTTGCATAAATACTAAAAAAACCTTTTTCATAGGCGGCATCATCAGAGCCAAAATAAGTATTATCTCCGAGTAATACCCAGAGGTTCAGGTAGTTATCTCCTAAAGATTTTACAAAAGCATCCCGAACTTTCGTTTGTCTTTCTGTCGCATTACCACAATCGCCCAATGCCCAAACTCTAATTTTCTGAGTAGTATTGGTAGGAGGGGGCGTAACGAAAAAATAATCTTTTCCGCCAGCCAGTACCTTTGTGGAGGACTCCAAAGAATAAAAATATTTGGTATTAGGAATCAGATTATTGAGGTTAGTAATGTGTTCAGTTTTAGCATCAGTAACCGAAACCGAAAGATTCAGCACCGAAGGATTTGTTCCATACCTTACAACTGTTGCAGTTTGGGCATCAGTCCGCCACCGAATTTGCATATACGTAGGCGTAGCCGCCTGGAGGTACGGACCTCTGGATATTTGCTGACTAAAACTCTGGAAATTTATTAGTTGAATTAGTAGTATAATAATAAAATTAGGGTTCTTCATTAATTTAAAATGATTAATTTTCTGTGTGGTTATTAAATTCTATACCTAAGGTTGTCAGATCGTCTTCTATTAAATCAGAAGGTTCAACGTACATTCTTAGTTTTTTGGTATCCTCATCTTTGCGTTTCCACTCCTCGGCGGTTTCGTCCAGAAGTGTCAAGATAATTTCACGAATATCGTCATTTTCTTCGGACAAGAAATGATCATAATTCCTGAAAATTAAATGGATATTAGTTTCTTTCAACCATTCCAAATCATTCATGATTTCATCAAAACCATCGATATTTTTTCCAAAATAATCTGGGAACAACATCGACTGAGCAATATTTTTATAAAACTCACTAATTGTCAAAGATGTTTCACCATCAATAATTACTACCAAAGTTTTATCGGTAGAATTTCTTGAATACTTTTCATTTAAAATTGTATAGTTTGCCATTGGTTTTATTTACGATATTTGACTTTTGCTTGAAAAAGAAAAGTAGTACAAATCTTAAATTTTGTACTACAACTGTTTGAAAATATAAAGTTGAAGTTAAGAATAAAAATTCAGTTTTGGCTATTCGTACTTCTCTGTCACACATTACGCTATTTTTGTTTACATCTGTCTGATTAATAGAAACTTACGATTAATTAATGTCTGTCAAATCCCGTTCTGTGTCATGCAGGTTACGGGAAAATTGCCGTCGCCCGATTGTTGGTGGAAAACACGCAACAAAGGAAGTACGAATAAGTGAATACCAACAATGTCAAAAAAAGTCGTCCGAAATGTCTAATTATCAACTTGGATTTCTACTTTTTAATTCTTCGTTAATTGTCTTGATGCTGTTATAATTTATAAACAAGATTGGCGAAAGTCCAAGTGCAACAGCAATAAGACTTATTCCCGTTGCTCCTTGCCCAATTGCCAGTAAGGTAGCCATAATGAGTAACACAGTTAGCATACCTGCTAATATTCCTGTTACCATTGTTGTAGTTTTTTTCTTTTTGATTAGCTCTTCTGTTGTTAATTCGCTAAAATTTTCTTTCGCCATTTTTATTGCCATTGTTTCTCTATTTTGTTTGTGATTATTTTTTATACTTAATTACCAATTCAGTTCTCCTTGAAATAGAGTCCCATTGGGTCTCCAATTCATACCATAAAAATTACATTTACTGTCGTTAACAATATCAAGAGAAAATGTAACAATAGGCGAAACTTCTTTATCACTTGTGAAGCCAAATTTCTGAATTACCTCATTGTTTCTTATTCTAAGCATTGTATTTTCTCTTGCAGCTTTTACAAAAATATCTCCTTTCCATATTTGCATAAACTCGGGATATGGAACGGACAAGTCTAAACTTTTTGTATTAATAATTTTAAGAAAGCCACAGACCAAGGGAGAGACCGAGGGGAAATTTTTTATTCTCCAAAATATTTTTCAATCTCGGATACTGCGTAGTCAAGTCCGTTTTCGTTTCTGATTGCCTGTCCGACTGTCAAAACATTGTGCTTTATTTCGTCAGTTTGTGCAAGTCGAATTGCTAAAATAAGTTTGTCTGCCGTAAGCAACTTTACTGGAACATGAATACCTAAATTTTTATTTTCAACGATTTTGCCCCAAGTTGGTTGGTCAGTATAAAATGAAACAATGATAACTGGTAAGTCGTTTCGTAACATTGTCGCTAAAGTTCCAGCACCACCGTGAAAAATGCCTACTTTACATTTTGGTAAAATCGCTTCGTGGTTCACATATTTTGTTACAAATAGGTTTCTATGTTTTGGAATATTGTCAAACTGCGACCAACCAGTACAGAACAAAATTCGCTCATTGGTTTTGTCTAAAATTTCAGTCAAAATATTTGTAAACTTCTCTTTGTTTCCTACACCATTACTTCCAAAACCTATATAAATTGGTTTGTCGCCTTGATGTAACCATTCTTTTAATTTAATCGTAATTTTATCAAAACTATGTGCTTCTCTTTTTTGATTTGGAACTGTCAAGAAGCCTGTAATTTTATGATGACTTTCCCAATCTTTGGGCTGAGGTATTAGCGTTGGACTAATGCAATACAAATCTAAGGGCTTTTGATTGTCAATATATGTTATCAAATTTTCTGTCAGAATAGGCAAACCTAATTCTTGGCGGAACTCATTTGTTTCCTGTTTGACGAATTTCCAATAAAAACTCTGAGCAATTTTGTAAGTCAGTTTGTTATACCAAGCGAAATTTAGGAAGTCAAAATCTCCTAAAGGGAATTCCTTCGTCGGCACAACTGGCGGCATAAAATAGGTCAAAGCAACTTTTTTATTTTGTTTTTCTGCAATGGCACTTACAATTGGAAGTGTCGCAGAGTTGGCAATAATGAAATCTACTTTGCTAATGGCTTCACAATAACTTTTTCGTAAAGGGACTTTCATATTGTTTAGCACCTTGAAAAAATGTTTCATCAGTTTGATTGTGTTTTCAGTTTGCAAAACACTTTGCCCTTCTGGTGAATTCATTATTTCTTCGGCATTGCCATAAAGTCCTTGAAACTGAACGCCAAAACCTTCCACAAAGTCCTTGAAGTCTGATGGTGCAGAAAGCGTTACTTTGTGTCCTCTGTTCATAAGCCCCAACGCCAACGCAATATAAGGTTGCACATCTCCACGAGTTCCGTATGTATAAATTCCAATGTTCATTTGTTAAGGTTTGTCAGTTTGAGGAGGCGTTTTAATATGGCACACAGAGTGAGATTTTTATTTTTATCTTCTTGATTAATAGATACTTACTATTAATTAATTTCTGCTAAAACTTGTTCTGTGTGGCAGAAATTATGGAGAAATTATAATTCGATGCTTTTTTTGGGTTCTATTTAGAAGCAACGGTTGTATATATTTTTCCTTTCCAATACATGGGTTGGCTTGGGTTTTCTTTATGGTCAAAAACAAAATCAAAATTTGCCTTTAAAATTCCTTTCTCCCATAAATTCTTATCTATTTCAATTTTTCCGTTTTTGCAAGGATATATTTTTTTCTCTGTCGAACCAACTATGCTATTCAGTTCAATAATTGGAAGGCACTTACCTTTTGTGATTGATAAAACTAAACTACTGTGTGTCGCTACGTTATTGTGTGTGAAGCAAACAGTAGTATCTGCGTTTATTCTATTGGCAGTTATAAAATCTGTACCAGTCCACTCATAAGCCCAAGCGTCAGATTGAATAGAATGAAAATGGTGAGTTGTGTCAATTAGTTGGTAGAAAGCCTTTAATGAGTCTTTGTATATTTTACCCTTTGCATCCATCATTCTGTCAATTCCAGACGGACATAGTCCATCGCAACTTAGTTGTCCAAAGTTATTTTTATAAACACCTTCAGGATAATCCCAATTCTTAGTGAAAGAAAAGTCTCCAGGCAAATTGCTTACCCAACTTATCTTAACCTCTTCGGGTTTAGCTTTTTCGTTGTTATCAGCCAGCCCGCAAGAAACAAGTCCTAATATCAATAGAAAATATGTCAAATATCTTATCATTTTGATAATACTGTTTTTGCCCCGTTTTCTGTGGCATACATAACAATATTTTTATGTACATCTATCTGATTAATAGATACTTATGGTTAATTAATGTTTGTCAAAATTCGTTCTGTGTGGCACACACCACGGGACAAGATTGTTTTTCAAGTGTCACACTGAAATGAATATCTGTTTTGAACATAATGTTTGGCACTGCATAGCCAACGAACGCTTAGTTGTTAGGCGTATGTTTTATTGAGGTTGTTGTTGAGTTACACAATGAACCATTCCTCCATTTGCGTATAAATTTCTAACATCAATTCCTACGACTGTTCTTGTTGGATACAGTGCTTGAATTTTTGCATTTGCAATTGCATCATTCGGGTCATTATAATTTGGTACTAAAACTTTTGTGTTTGCAATGTAATAGTTGACATACGAACCTTTATAACCCAAAATTGTCCCATAAGTTGTCACTACATTATTCTGTGTCAATGGTAATTTTAAAAATGTGTAAGCAATACCACTTTTATTTTTTGAAGCATATAGTTTGTCAATGTCTGTTTGCTTTACATCGTAATCTAACAAGTCATTTTGAGCCATTGTTACAATCGTAGTTTGGTTTCCAAATCTTGCAAAACCATCAATGTGCTGGTCTGTTATTTCGAGACCTGCAGCACCGTCTAACCAAATAAAATTTGTTACGCCTAAATATTTTGTAAAAATTTCTTCTACTTTGGTTTGTGATATTCCTGCATTTCTATTGCTGTTTAGTATGGCACTTTTTGTTGCCATCAAAGTTCCGTTTCCATCAATTTCCACTGCTCCACCTTCATTTGTCATAACAGCGTTAAGGTCAATTTTTGTTACGCCTTGATCTGTCGCAATTTTAGAAGGTATTGCATTACAGTTTGAAAATTGTGCTTTGTTACCCCAACCATTAAACCCCCAATCTTCTATTACCAAAGCTCCTGTTTTGTCTCTCACATAAATTGGTCCATTATCTCTTGCCCAAACATCGTCAGTCTGATAAATTTTAAAATCTATATTTGTCATTGGAATATTTGCAGCATTTAACAAGCTAATTATTCGTGTTTTTTCTGTATTGTCATAAGCAATAATGTGAACTTTCTCACTTGATACCAATTCCTTTGTCATAGCAATCCAAGTGGCATCAATTCTATTGCGATAAGTTACTCCATACTGATATTGATGTCCCCATTGCAGCCAAGTTCCTTCGTGTGGTGAACTTTCTTCTGGCATTGTGTATAATATTTCTGTCGAACTTGTTTGTGCAACATCCTCTGTTTTATTGCAAGATGATACAATCATCAAAATTGCTGCAAGTAAATAATTCATTCTTTGCATTTGTTGTTTTTAATTTATTAGATGTCGTACTTGTTCCTATATTAATTTCTTCTATCGTTTTCAAGCCTAACATAAAATCTTTGTACCCCTTTCTGTAAATAGGGTGTCCGTCGAACTCTTCATAAACAAGAATCTTTGGAATTAGAATTGTCTCTGTCATAGCTTTAAGTGTTTGATTATTAATCCTATACAAAAATATCTTCTCCTGATAAAACCAATTCTTTGAATAATTTAGAAACTAAATTCTCCTTTTCTAAACAATAAGAATAGAGAAGATATCGCTTATTTTCAATTACATATACTTCAATAATTTTATTGGCTAAATCAACAATCCAGTATTCTTGCACACCATGAAACTCATAAGCCTGCATCTTTTTTCCTCTATCGTTTTTGCCAGTACTCGGCGAAAGAATCTCAACTACTAAATCTGGGACACCCTCAACTATGCCTTCATCGGTTAAAATTCCTTTTCTTGCTTCGGAGATAAACAATAAATCAGGCTGATACAAATTGTAAGCATCTAAATACACATCCATCGGGGCATAAAATACTTCACCTAATTTCTGAGTCAAAACGAATGTTTGGAGTTTCAAGAAAATTCTTCCTGATGCTCGCTGGTGTTCAAAGTGGGGGGATGATTTTTTTACAATTTTGCTATCAATAAGTTCATAATAGTGGTTTTCGTCGAATATTTCCATTTTACGAAAATCCTCGACGGTATATTTTTCTTCTTCGATTAATAATTCCATGACTTTAATCTGTTTAGTTTTATTCAAAGATAAATAATTAGCTTTTAACTTCTCCTCTGCCTATTTGATTTCAACAAAACTCCCATAATGGTCGTTCGTAAAGTACGCTTTTCCGTCAGAACCAGTGATTAAACGCTCTTTTCCACGGTTTCTACCCTCAATTTTGGGGTTTACGTCCCATTCTTGGTAGTTGATTCGCTTGCCAGAACCATCTTTTTTAGGAAGAAGCCCTTCATAGTTGCCAAATTTACGTCCACCTACGTATCCTTCTATTGCCACGCCATTCTCACGGACATATTTCAAAACTTTTAAAGCCTTCGTAGGCACATTGCCAGAACCAATGGTTTGGGTAGATTTATCTGTACGATTCTCAGGGCTATCATTGGCGTTTTCTGCTTGGGAATCTCGCTTTTTCAGGTTTCCTTTATGCCTTTTTCGATGCCCTTTTTGTGAAAAATCGTCATTTTGAGTCGTTTTTTCTACACGAGGAGGCTCTTCCCAAGGTTCAACACGGGTAGATACTGATGATTTTGTGTCAGATTTACAACTTGTAAAAACTCCCAAAAACATGAAAAGTAGGAGGGGGGCGAAAGAAAACTTTCGGATAAATGAAAAGTATTGCATAAGGTATTCTTTTCTGGATATAGTCATATTTGAGAGTGATTGGCAACATTCAGATTGTCACATCAAAACAAATTTACCGTAAACTCATTCACTGTTGCATCTATTCATTACAATATTTGCAAAAACCCTTAAATTTCACGAAATTTGTTTAATAAGTATCTTTTTTGTTATTATTATTTAGTCAAAATCTTTACTTGAATCTAAAAGGTTAAGAGTAGCGGTTTAAATTACAAAAAACTGCATTCCACACTCGCAAATCCGTATTCAAAAATTTATGTCAGAACAATTTGGTAATATTATCCCTATCAACATCGAAGATGAAATGAGGGGAGCGTACATTGATTATTCGATGTCCGTAATTGTTTCACGTGCCTTGCCTGATGTCCGTGACGGACTCAAACCAGTTCACCGCCGAGTACTTTTTGGAATGGATGAATTAGGGGTAAAATACAATAAAGCCCATAAAAAATCTGCTCGTATTGTAGGAGAAGTTTTAGGTAAATTTCACCCACATGGTGACACCTCCGTTTATGATGCGATGGTGCGTATGGCTCAAGAATGGTCATTACGTTATCCGATGGTGGACGGTCAAGGAAACTTTGGTTCGGTCGATGGTGATTCACCCGCAGCAATGCGTTATACCGAAGCCCGCCTCAAACGAATTGCAGACGAAATGTTGGGAGACATCAGCAAAGAAACCGTTGATTTTCAACCAAACTTTGATGATTCCCTTGAAGAACCTACTGTACTTCCTGCAAAAATTCCGAATCTTTTATTGAATGGAACATCTGGTATTGCCGTAGGTATGGCGACCAACATGGCTCCGCACAATCTTACGGAAGTTGTGGATGGAATTGTTGCCTATATTGATGACAACGACATCACGATTGAAGGCTTGATGCAACACATAAAAGCTCCAGATTTTCCAACGGGCGGAACTATTTATGGTGTCTCAGGAATTAAAAATGCTTTTGAAACTGGTCGTGGACGTATAGTAGTACGTGGAAACGCCACTTTTGAAACTTCAAAAACTGGAAAAGACCAAATTATTGTTTCTGAAATTCCGTATATGGTCAATAAAGCATCATTGATTAAACAATGTGCTGATTTGGTGAATGATAAAAGAATTGAAGGAATCTCAGAAATCAGAGATGAGTCTGACCGTCAGGGAATGAGAATCGTTTTCGACCTAAAGCGTGACGCCGTTCCGAATGTAATTCTGAATAATCTCTATAAATTCTCAGCCTTACAATCTTCGTTTTCTGTTAATAATGTTTGTTTAGTGAAAGGTCGCCCGATGACCTTGAACTTGAAAGAAATCATTCATTATTTTGTTGAACATCGTAACGAAGTAGTAGTACGTAGAACAAAATATGATTTGCGTGAAGCTCAGAAAAGAGCTCACATCTTAGAAGGTTTTATTATTGCTTTGGATAATTTGGATGCAGTTATCAAACTCATCCGTGAATCTCGTGACCCAAATACTGCTCAAACTGGTTTGATGGAATCTTTTGGATTGTCTGAAATTCAAGCAAAAGCAATTTTGGAAATGCGTCTCCAGCGTTTAACAGGCATGGAGCGTGACAAAATCCAAGCAGAATACGCTGAAATCATGAAAGTGATAGATGATTTGCAAGATATTTTGGCAAGACCAGAACGTCAGTTGCAAATTATCAAAGACGAATTGGCTGAAATGAAAGAACGTTATGGCGATGCTCGTCGTACGCAAATCAACATGACAGACGATGAGTTTTCAATTGAAGACATGATTGCCGATGAAGAAATGTTGATTACAGTTTCTGCTCAGGGGTATATCAAACGTACACCACTGTCTGAATACAAAGCACAGGGTAGGGGAGGAGTCGGTTCTCGTGCAGTAGCCACCAAAGATAACGATTATACCGAACACCTTTTCACAGCAACAATGCACAATTGGCTATTATTCTTTACCGAAAAAGGTAAATGTTTTTGGCTAAGAGTGTATGCAGTACCAGAAGGTTCAAAAACTGCAAAAGGTCGTCCAATTCAGAATTTAATGAATATTGAAAACGGCGATACAATTCGTGCAGTTATCAATGTGAAATCAATTACAGACCCAGATTATATCAACAATAATTTTATCGTGATGTGTACCGAAGACGGAACCATCAAGAAAACATCGTTGGAAGCATATTCTCGTCCACGTCAGAACGGAATTATTGCTGTAACTATTCGTGAAGGTGACCGTTTACTGGATGTTGCTTTGACAAATGGTAGTAATCATGTTATTATTGCAATAAATTCTGGCCGTGCAGTTCACTTTGAAGAAAGCAGAGTACGTCCGATGGGTCGTTCGGCAGCAGGAGTGAAAGGTATTTGGTTGGATGATGAAAAACCAGACGAAAAAGTAATCGGAATGGTTTGTATCGAAAACCCAGATACTCAGCAATTATTAGTAGTTTCAGAAAAAGGATTCGGAAAACGTTCAGACGTAGAAGATTACCGCCTCACGAACCGAGGAGGAAAAGGAGTGAAGGCATTGAATATTACCGAGAAAACTGGAAACTTAGTTGCCATCAAAGAAGTTAATGATAATAACGATTTAATGATTATCACAAAAGCGGGTATCATGATTCGTATTGCAGTAGCAGATTTGAGAGTAATGGGACGTAACACACAGGGAGTCAAACTGATACGTTTGAAAAATGAATCAGATGAGATTTCATCAGTTACAAAAATGAGCAAAGAACCTGACGAAGAACCAACGCCAACTGATCCAGACTTGCTTGTGCCAATTGATGAAGCAGAAGTTTTAGGCTCGGAAATTACGGATGCCGAAATTGTAGAATCGGAAGAAACAGATGTAGCAGGAGAGGAGTCAGAGGAAGAAGTTACAGAATAAAAATTAATAGTCAAGAATGGTACACCAAGGAAACAGAATTTTAAACATTCGTTTCTTGGTGTGCCATTTTATTTTGAGAACTGTTAATTTTTTGTTAAAATAAGTTACTAAATTATTTACCCAACGTTTAAAAGACACTCTGAGAATAAACAGAGTAATTCCCCAAAGCCAAATAAAACAAATTCCACAACACAATGAAAAAACTAACTATTGCCCTCATCACGGTTTTCGCCACAATAGGGGTAGCTCATGCACAAGCTGACAAACTAATATTAGAAGCTAATCGGAAGGCAGCACTCGAAATTAAAAAGAAATCTGATGAAGCCATCATGAAGAAGGATTCATTAAAAGCAAAAACTTGGTTAGCCAGAGCAGAAGCATATTTAGATTTAGCAAACACTACCGATACTGTTTTACTAAGACAAGAAGCATCATCACCATTTAAGGCTTATGAGGCTTTGAAAAAAGCAGTTTCACTTGATGTAAAAGATGGCAAAGAAGGTTCAGTCGCAGCATCAGCTAAAAAATATCTCTCTGTTGTGATGAACAAGGAAGGTAAGCCTGAACCCGAAGGACAGAAATTATTCAATGCTTTCATGAATGTAGGTGTTCAAAAATACCAGGCAAAAGACTATGAAGGTGCATTGAAAAATGTGCAGATGGCTTCAAAAATCAACGAGAAAGACACAACTTCTGCTATGTATTCTGGTGTAATTGGTCAGATGGCAAAAAATCTAACCGCAACAAAAGAAGGATACAAAAAATATCTCGACTTAGGAGGGAAGGACGCCAGTATTTTCTACGGTTTAGCACAAATCTATCGTGACGAAAAAGATGAAGATAAAGCCTTAGCTACAATCGAAGCAGGAATTGCAAAGAATCCTTCAAATAAAGATTTGAAGAATGAAAAAATCAATATGTTGTTGACTTTCAAGAAGTTAGACTTAGCAATTAAAGAATTAGAAGATGCAGTAGCCAAAGACCCAAGCAATGTTCAGACAGTTTTGAATCTTGGTATTTTGTATGATAATGCAGGCAAGAAAGATTTAGCAAGAAAATATTATGACCAAACATTGAAACTTGATCCTAATAACTACGATGTAAACTTTAACATGGGAGTATTCAGTTTTAACGAAGCCGTAGAAATCAAGAAGAAGGTAGATGCAATGGACATGAAAACGTATCAGAAAGAAGGTAAGCCAATCGAACAATTAGCTATCACAAAGTTCAAAGAAGCATTACCATATTTTGAAAAGGCTTATGGAATGAAGCAAGAAGACGAGTGCAAGAATACATTGAAGTCTTTGTACCAAATCTTGAAAATGGAAGACAAACTAAAATCATTAGGTGACTAAATATTTAGTTGATTTTCTGTAAGAATTTCCCAAAAAGCCCTCTGAGTAATCGGAGGGCTTTTTCGTGCGTGAAACATGAATGTAAAGAATTATTTTCTCTGAATAATTTTAAAAATCGTACATCAAAAAGCGAGAATCTGTAACTAATCAAATGAATGTATGGGAAGGATAGGTGTATTTACGGAAGTTTTATTTAACATAATATAAATTATACAACTTTCATTTCTGTATGAAAGTTGTATAAGGACAAGCCTTCGGCAGTGTCAGGGATTGTGATGGAGAGGGGCTTATTGTATAGTGCCTAAATGGGCATTTTAAGAGGTTTTTTAGCCAAAATGTCCAAGAAATCCAGCAACTTATCTTGGGCTAAAATTTGAGCGTTTTTAGGGCAAATTCCTGAGAATTTAATAGATTTTATTGCCAAGTATTCTGTACGCTACAAACGATTCTCAGAGGGCTTTTTTGAAAGGAATTAGTACAGCATTTTGAAGGAATTTAGAATCAAATATCAGAAGTGATTGTACAAAGAATTCTCAGAGGATTCAACTACTAATTCAAGAATTTTTCAAAATTACTTTGGAGGAAATTTTTTATAAATATCTCCACGGCTTAGTATTGTAATTACTATGATAGTTGGTTCAATAACTTCAATTCCAATTCTCCAATCACCTATCCTGATTCTATAATAGTTAGTGTTCTTTTTTAGTCCAGACATTTTTTTTATATCAAGACCAGACGATTCTAAACTCTCACTAAGTGCCAGAATATCAAGATTCTTACTTACAGCATTTTGAATTTCTTTCGGTAGTTTTGAGACTTGCTTGATAAACTTATTTCTCAATATTAACTCCATCCAAGTAGTTTTTTAGCATCTGCATAAGACATTGTTGTTTTGTCTTCTTCGGTCAAATTAGTCATTTCATGGAGCATTAAATAATCTTCAACATCTTCATTATCAATCACTTGCATTATTTTCTCCATTTCATCCACAGAAAAAGACCCTCTACTTTTCTTTACTGAAAATGTAGAAGGCGTAATTCCTAACTTCTTAGCGATGAAATCATTCCTATACCCTGAAACATCAATTAATGTATTGATATTCAAGACTAAATTTTTATAATTTGAAACAATATCTACTCCCATTGTTGTATAAATTAAGTATTTTTGAAAGATATTATATACAAATATAGCAATAATAATTTATTCCTTATCCAATATTCCCTTCAAATCCGCAGGGGAATATTTTACAGATTTTAGCACTTTATTGTCGGCAATCCTATAAACTAAAAACTTATCTCCGTCCTGAACAATCTCTGCTGTTGTTCCATCTTTATCAAAATAATGTTTCACGGTTGCTTCGGCTTCTTCATAAGTACTACACGCCTTCGACATATTCGAGCGTTGTACTTCATCAAAAAGTTCTACAAATTTTTCACCCAAACCAAATTCTAATACAGCCCCCGACAAAACGTACTGAATATCGCAAAGTGCATCTGCAACTTCTACTAAATCATTATTCTCTATGGCCTCTTGTAATTCTTTCAACTCTTCTGCAATCAAACTTACCCGAAGTTTACAACGCTCTGGTGAAGGAATCTGTGGAGTATCTAAAACGGGGGCTTTAAAAGTTTTATGAAAAGCGGCTACTTGGTTAAGTGAATCTATTTTTTGCATGACTTGAATAAATATTTGAAAGATATAATTAATTACTTCTTTGTAAAAATAATCATTTTACAGGAAACTTATCAATATAGCCCCCTACTGAATCAATGTGATTGTCCACCATTTTTGTGGATAAATACCTAAGTCTCTCATATACAGGGTATTAGCTATTCACGTGAAACATTAACTTAACTATCTGATTATCAAATTGTTAGTAAATAATATTCTTGCTAAATAGAAAGATAAACCTCTGATAATCAGGAGTTTTACTATTTTGAAGCTAAAGAAAAATAATACCACATACTTATGTGTGGATAATGATGTGAATAAGAAGAGGTTTTGGGTAAAGGGTATAAGTTACTTGCTCTCAGGGTTGGGGGTACTTTGGATAGAAGGCACATCCTATTTTCAAAAGATAGTAGAAGCAAAGCGGTAAGGTTAAATGAGATTGATAGAATAGGATATAGAAGCGTTAAATTTTAGAAAAATAGGAGTAAAATTTTAAGAGTAAATTTTATTGAATTTTCTTTCTTTTAAAATAGGACTCCTATCCTACCCTTTTCAAGTTTTAGTATAATTTCCTGATTTTTGGATAAAAAATTAAGGGAATTGTGAAGGAAGATTTTTTTATTCGATTCTCAGGAAGTTTATTTTTGAAGAAAATATACATAATGTGCTTATTTTCAAGTAGTTATAAGCAATTTTTGGGAATATAAAATTAGAGTATTTAAAATGAAAAAGTGTAAAAAATGACAATTTTGGCATAAATTGAGAGATTTGATACTAAATCAAGCAATTGTAGGAAGTTTTCAATAAAAAAGGCGTAACACAATTGTATCACGCCTTTCATTATCTATATATGTAATGTATTAAAAGTAAGGATTTAATTCTATTACAAATGTAAACTATACAAATGTAAAAAGCAAGGGTTTTGAAAAATATTCAGAAATATTTTCAAGTAAAATAGTTAAATTTAAAGGATTACAATTGTAAATACTACAATTAGATTACAAATGTGACATAAATGTTGAATATTACATTTGTAATGGCATATAATTTTACAAATGTCAATTTTTAAAAGTTACATTTGTTCTTGATTAATTTGTTAAACTAATTTACATTACTTACATTTGTAAATAGTTTAACATATTATCTCTTATGGACTTAAATAAAAAGATAGGACAAGTAATTTCAGATTCAGGAATGTCCCCTACTGCTTTTGCAGATAAAATTGGTGTACAAAGAAGTAGCATATCGCATATCTTGTCTGGACGCAATAAACCGAGTTTTGATATTATTCAGAAAGTACTGAGAACTTTCCCTGATATTGATCCTAATTGGTTGATTTTTGATAGTGAGGATGAAGCAGAAACGCCCATAGCCCGTAGAAATACACCTTATGCTCCCCCAGTTTTCAATAAAAGAGAAGAGGTACAGGAAACATTAGAGTTATCATACAATAATAGCCCCAAAAGGGAAACGGCTAATACGATACGCCCAATAGAAAAGGCTGTCGCACCAATGCAACAGCCTTCTTTTGCCACAAAACAAGTAGAAAGAATTGTAACTTTCTATACAGATGGGACTTTCAGAGAGAGTAAACCAGAATAATTTTATGATGTTTGTTTATCGTTGTTAGGCAATGACATACCTATTCATGATTAGATAAGCGGATACTATCTGAGCCTAAAGTAATTTTTTGCTCTCTGAAAAGCCCTCCAATTGCTTTTTTGAAGTCTTTTTTAGACATCTGAAAGGCTTGATATATGATTTCGGCATCGGTTTTATCACCGAATGGCAATGTGCCATTCGCTTGCTCTAATTTCTTCATAATCAAAGCCTTTTGGGTATCAATACGGTCAAAACCTTGCATTTCGAGGCGTAAATCTATCTTTCCATCCTCTCTGATTTTCTTGATAAACCCTTGTGTGTATTCACCCAAAGGCAATTCTTTAAAAATCTCATTTTTATACACAATTCCCATACAGTATTTACCAGATTCTTTAATGAGAGCCTTTACGCCCATATCTGTGTATTGATATGGAAGAATTTCCACTGCTTGCCCTTCCTGTAGATTTTCAACTAAATCTTGGTCAAAAAACTTCTCTAATTTCCCTGAAGCAACAATTCTTTCGGTTTGTTCATCAATATAGATTTTTACTAAATATGAACGTCCTAACGCCATTTTAGTACTTTGTTCACCAAAGGGTACGAGCAAATCCTTCATAAGTCCCCAGTCCAAGAAAACACCTAATTTGCTTACATCTCGTACCTGTAAATAGGCATAATCCCCAACGACTGCAAATGGCTTTAAGGTAGTAGCAATTAGTCTATCTTCTGAATCTCGGTAGAGAAAAACTGTCAAAAAATCGCCAATTTTTGTACCTTCGGGAACATAAACTCTTGGGATGAGGATTTCTTCGCCATTGTGTCCGTCCAGATACAAGCCGAAATCTAATTCTTTAATGACTTCTAAAGTATTATACTGCCCCAATTGGAGCTTTTGTTCTATTTCCATAAATAATTCTTGTGAAACGACGTTCAAACTTAGAGGTTTAGAGAAATAGAGTTAGTCTCTACTATCTTCATCTATGTCTCTTTGTTATAAATCGTTAATAATATCTGTAAAATTGCATCAATAATCCGATTATATCAAATAAGCGATGTTGCTTCCTGTGTCTCATACAAATATTCAGAAATTCAAAAACGGAGAATGTTCCGCCGAACCAGACTTATTGGTCGTGGAAGAACCTTTGGAAGTTAGGATTGGATACAGCAAAAACCATGAGCGTATGCAAATGAGTCTCGTTACTACCATGCGAACGCCCACAGGACATGATTTCGAGTTGGTGATAGGTTTTCTCTTTTCTGAAAATATCATCTCTCAACATACTGATATTCAAAGTATTAAATATTGTATTGATACTGGAAAGCAAGCAGAAAATAATATCGTTCGGGTAGAATTAATACCAGAGATTGATTTTCAAGATAATGAGCATGAACGTTTTTTTATGGCAAATTCAAGTTGTGGTGTTTGTGGGAAAGCCTCTATCGAGCAATTAGAGAAAAGATGTCATATTATCCCGAATCACAAGAATATATTGTTTGAAGGTAAAAAACTCTTGTTATTTTCTGAAAAAATAGCTCAATATCAAAAAATATTTGAATTTACGGGAGGATTACACGCAGCAGCTTTATTTAATTTAGAAGGAAATTTATTACTGCTTAGGGAAGATGTAGGCAGACATAATGCCCTTGATAAATTGATTGGTGCAGGAATTATATCTAAAATAGATTTTTCTGATAAAATACTCTTTATGACCAGTAGAGCAAGTTTTGAATTAGTGCAAAAGTCGGTTATGGCTGGCATTCCGATTATGGCAAGCGTTGGTTCTGCTACTAATTTAGCGGTTAATACTGCCGAACATTACAATCTTACATTGATTAGTTTCGTAAAAAAGGATAGTTTTAATATTCATACTTCAAATAAAAGAATACAGTTTTAAGAAAATATGGCAAATCCAGAACCTCCATTAGTATTTACAGGACTTAAATTAGACATTCCTGCTACTGAAGCCGCAGGTTTTACAGCCGTTGCTCACTCGCTGAAGCACGTTTTTGGAGCAATGCCTGTTGCCAGAGGATTTAAGGCTTTGTTCAAACTGAATCAAAAACAAGGGATAGACTGTCCAAGTTGTGCTTGGCCAGACCCCGACGCACACCGTTCTTCTGTTGCAGAATATTGTGAAAACGGAGCGAAAGCTATTGCAGAGGAAGCAACTACCAGAAAAGTAGGAACAGTTTTCTTTCAAAGATATTCAGTGAATGAATTATCAGAAAAATCTGATTACTGGTTAGGACAACAAGGTCGCCTGACGCATCCTATGGTTATCAGAGAAGGACAAACACATTACGAGAAAGTATCTTGGGAAGATGCCTTTTCACTGATAGGTAATAAACTAAAATCGCTTCTTACGCCGAATGATGCTATATTTTATACTTCTGGGCGAACATCAAACGAGGCAGCCTTTCTATATCAATTGTTTGTAAGAGAATACGGTACGAATAATTTACCAGATTGCTCTAATATGTGTCATGAATCAAGTGGTGTGGCTTTGACGGAGACTTTAGGATTAGGGAAAGGCTCTGTGACCTTAGAAGATTTTAACAAAGCTGAGGTGATTATGATTTTAGGGCAAAATCCTGGTACGAATCATCCCAGAATGTTATCTGCTTTGGAAGAAGCCAAACAGCATGGAGCAAAAATAATTTCTATAAATCCATTGATTGAAGCAGGTTTGTTAGCATTTAAACATCCACAGAAGCTAAAAGACGTAGTATTTGGAGCAGAAAAACTAACAGACATTTATTTGCAAGTAAAAATTAATGGAGACTTACCATTATTGAAATGTATGTTGAAGCTATTGGTTGAAGCAGATATAAATTCATCAGGAAAAACTTTAGACCATAGTTTCATTAATAAAAATACAGCCAATTATGATATTCTATTGAAGGATTTAGAGCAATATTCACTTGAAACTTTGTCAGAATCTTGTGGCATTACTCTGACGCAAATAAAAGAAGCAACCGAATTACTGATAAACCATAATAGAATCATTGTCTGTTGGGCAATGGGACTGACACAACATAAGAACTCTGTCTCTACGATACAAGAAGTGGTCAACCTTTTACTATTAAAGGGAAGTATTGGTAAAGAAGGTGCAGGAACTTGCCCTGTGCGTGGGCATAGTAATGTGCAAGGAGATAGAACAATGGGAATTTATGAAAAACCTAAACAAGCATTTTTAGATAAAATTGAAGAAGTGTTTGGTTTCAGACCTCCCCAAGAACATGGTTATGATACAATAGAAGCCATTAAAGTAATGCACGAGAAACCTGGAAAATTTTTTGTCGGAATGGGTGGAAACTTCCTCTCTGCCACACCAGATACTCAGTTTACTGCTAAAGCATTGACTAACTGTGATTTAACAGTTCATATCTCAACTAAACTCAATCGTAGTCATTTAATTCATGGCAAAACAGCTTTGATATTACCAACACTTGGAAGAACTGATATTGACAAACAAGCATCTGGAAATCAATTTGTTACGGTAGAAGATTCCATGGGAATTGTGCATTCTTCCGAAGGACAACTATCACCACCTTCAGATACTCTATTATCAGAACCAGCTATTGTAGTAGCAATTGCAAAGGCAACTTTAGGGAAATCTTCAAAAGTGAATTGGGAAGAGCTTTGTACAGATTATGATAAGATTAGAGATTTAATTGAAAAAACTATCTCTGGGTTTGAGCAATATAACCAGCGAGTTAGAAAAGATTTTGGCTTTTATTTGCCCAATGCCCCCCGTGAAGGACAATTTACAACAAAAAATAGCAAGGCAAATTTTACTATAAATCCATTGTCGGACATCAAATTAGAATCGGATGAATATTTAATGATGACCATTCGTAGCCATGATCAGTTCAATACAACTATCTATGGCTTAAATGACAGATATAGAGGTATTTACAATGAAAGAAGAGTGATTTTAATGAATGAAAAGGATATTCAAGCATTAAAATTACAGCAATATCAAGTGGTAAATCTTATCAATTACCATGGAAAAACCGAACGAATAGCCGAACGATTTATCGTTATTCCTTATAATATCCCTTCCAGATGCGTAGCAACGTATTTTCCAGAAACGAATGTATTAGTACCCATAAATTCAGTAGCAGATAAAAGTAACACACCAACCTCAAAATCAGTTATCATTAAAATTACTCCAGTTGTGGAGGATGGAAATACTATTTTGGCAAAAGTATAAGGGTTACAATCTCTGATTTGCTATTTTTAAATAAAATTCAACAAGTAAAAATTATCAACTTACGTATAAAAATGAATCAAATTTCAGTAATAGGCGGAGGAACAATGGGAAACGGAATAGCCCATACTTTTGCTCAGTTTGGCTATCAGGTTTCCTTGATAGATGTTAGTCAGGTAGCTTTAGATAAAGCCTTACAAACGATTGCTAACAACTTAGATAGACAAGTTAAAAAAGGTACAATTCAAGCGGAGGATAAAATGAATACACTTGCTTGTATTAAGATTTTTACAAATTTAGAAGAAGGGGTTTCTCAGGCAGATTTAGTAGTGGAGGCAGCATCTGAAAACTTTGAGATTAAATCAAGTATTTTTAAGCATTTAGATATTCTTTGTCCATCTCATACGATTTTAGCAAGCAATACATCGTCGATTTCTATTACAAAAATTGCCTCGGTTACTAAGAGACCCCAGCAGGTAATTGGAATGCACTTTATGAACCCTGTACCTCTGATGAAATTAGTGGAGGTAATTAATGGTTATTCTACTGCAAAAGAAGTGACAAAGCAGATATTTGATTTATCTCAAAAAATCAACAAGACTCCAGTGGAGGTGAATGATTATCCTGGTTTTGTAGCAAATAGAATACTGATGCCAATGATAAACGAAGCAATTTATGCCCTTTATGAAGGCGTTGCTGGCGTTGCCGAGATAGATACAGTGATGAAATTAGGAATGGCTCACCCGATGGGACCTTTGCAATTGGCAGATTTTATAGGTTTAGATATTTGCCTCAGTATCATGAATGTCCTTTATGATGGCTTTAAGAATCCTAAGTATGCACCATGCCCACTGTTAGTAAATATGGTACAAGCAGAAAAATTTGGTGTAAAATCAGGAGAAGGTTTTTATCAATATTCTCCCGAAACCAAGGAAATGAGAGTTTCTGAGAGGTTTTTGTAGGAAAAGTTATGTAGTGAGTCTTATGTATTAAGTCCTAAGTATTGGCAGAACGCCACTCGCCAATACTTAGGACTTTTATACAACCTCTAAATTATACGACCATTTTGGTTAGCTAAAACGAACATCAATCATCGAAAAACGGGCATCGAGATACACTAAACTACCACATTATTGTCTCGTAGAGCCTGATTCAATGAAGTTTTCAAATCCGTACTTTCTTTACGTCGTCCAATAATTAAAGCACAGGGAACATTGTATTCACCAGCAGGGAATTTCTTTGGGAAACTTCCTGGGATAACAACGCAATTTTCTGGAACATATCCAATGTATTCAACAGGCTCTGTTCCAGTTACATCAATGATTCTGGAACTACCAGTAATAGTAACCCCAGCACCTAAAACAGCACGTTTTCCTATTCTTGCACCTTCAACCACAATACATCTTGAACCAATAAATGCTCCATCTTCAACAATAACTGGTGCAGCTTGTAATGGTTCAAGTACTCCTCCAATACCTACTCCCCCACTCAAATGTACGTCTTTTCCAATCTGAGCACAACTTCCAACAGTTGCCCAAGTATCGACCATCGTACCTGAATCTACATAAGCACCAATATTCACGTATGAAGGCATCATGATAACTCCTTTTGCTAAAAATGCTCCATAACGAGCAACCGCAGGAGGAACAACCCTAACACCTAATTCAGCATAATTACTTTTAAGTTTCATTTTATCGTGATATTCAAAAATACCAACCTCATGTACTTGCATTTGTTGGATAGGGAAATACATTACTATTGCCTTTTTTACCCATTCGTTTACAGTCCAAGTTCCATCTTCATTAGGATTAGCAACTCTTAGTATTCCTTTATCTACTAATTCTACAATTTCTGCAATAGCATCTTTAGTTTCCTGATTCGAGCGGAGGCTGGTATCCTCCCAAGACTTTTCAATTATTACTTGTAAGTTATTCATTATGATTTGTTAAAGTGCTACTATGCACTGTTACGATTGTTTAAGTATTTACCACAAAATAAATACATTATAGCAGAATATAATAATATCTCTTGTATAAAATTTAAGAAAAAATATCAGAAATTAACTTTATATAAATATATATAACTAATTGAAAATCAATGATTTGTATATATTGAAAATATTAAACAGAATAATATTTGGGGGCAATAATTAGAATAATGACCTCAATCCTTTATATCTCCTATGACATTCTGTCAGTCTTTATTTTGTAGTAAATATGTTTGGAATTAACTCGATAGAGAGCTAAATCTTGGTAAGTAAACATATCTATTCCTAATATAAATTTCTGATTAGATTCTTTGAAGATTACTCTTAATCCCCCTACCCTATCTTTAGCTCTATGGTATATAATCAGGCAATAAATTAAATATATACTACTCAGCCTGATTCAGATTAATGTAGTAAAAAATCCTCGTAATAAAGACATTTCAGTACCCCTGGGGGCATTTATTAGCCTTGTAGAATGAAAAGCAGTAGGTATAAAAATATGAAATAAGATTACAAGGAGAACAAGGTTAGCAAACGAATACAAAATACTACTATATTTAGCAATTTGTAAGTAAATTTTTATTTTTACTAAATTTAATAGCAATATTTGCTAATATTATTGCCTTAATATATACTCCTATTCCTTGTTATTGAGGCTGTTCTAACGTAAATTTGTATTATTAATCAATTTTTCCCTCTTATTAAAATGAATAAAGTAAAAGTCGCAATCAATGGTTTCGGACGCATAGGTAGATTAGCTTATCGTCAAATTTATAATATGCCAGGAATTGATGTAGTTGCAATCAATGATTTAACAACGCCTTCAGTGTTAGCACATTTATTGAAATATGATAGTGCTCAAGGTAGATTTGACCAAACAGTTACATACTCTGATAATAGTATTACTGTAAATGGAGATGAAATTAAAATTTATGCTCAAAGAAATCCATCTGATATTCCTTGGGGACAACATGAAGTTGATGTAGTTTTAGAATGTACTGGATTTTTTACAGATAAAGATAAAGCAGAAGCACATATCACGGCTGGTGCAAAAAAAGTAATTATTTCAGCTCCAGCTACTGGTGATTTAAAAACAATTGTTTTTAACGTAAATCATTCTATATTAGATGGTTCTGAAACAATCATTAGTTGTGCAAGTTGTACGACTAACTGTTTAGCTCCAATGGCAAAAGCATTGAATGATAATTTTGGAATTCTATTAGGAAGTATGACTACAGTCCATGCTTATACCAATGACCAAAATACATTAGATGGTCCTCATCCGAAAGGAGATTTGAGAAGAGCAAGAGCGGCAGCGGCAAATATTGTACCTAACAGTACTGGTGCTGCTAAAGCAATAGGCTTAGTGCTTCCAGAATTAAAAGGACTCCTTGATGGTGGCGCTCAAAGAGTTCCAACTATTACAGGTAGCTTAACTGAGCTAACCGTACTTTTGAAAAAGAAAGTTACTCTTGAAGAAGTAAATGCTTCGATGAAAGCAGCAAGCAATGAAAGTTTTGGATATAACACCGACGAAATTGTAAGCTCTGATATTATCGGAATAACTTATGGAAGTTTATTTGATGCGACTCAAACGAAAGTTATCACTGTTGGCGATAACCAGATGGTAAAAACTGTGAGTTGGTACGACAATGAAATGAGTTATGTTAGTCAATTAGTTAGAACCGTAAAATATTTTGCAACATTAATTGGTTAATATTCATAATTGAAATAATAAAAAAGAGGTTCGTTTTCGACGAACCTCTTTCATTTTATGAAAACTATATATTGTATCAGCGGACTCGGAGCCGATGAAACCGCTTTCCAAAAATTAACCTTTCCAGAAAATTATAGAATTATTCACCTTGAATGGTTAGAGCCATTTGAAGACGAAACTTTGGAAAACTATTCAAAAAGATTTTCAGAGAAAATCTCAGATAAATTGCCCATAATTATCGGTTTATCATTTGGAGGAATAATTGCACAATTGATTACAAAATATATTCGTCCTGAGAGCGTGATTTTAATTTCTTCAACTATCTCAACAGAAAATATTCAAAAAATCAGAAAACTATTTCGAGTACTCCCCTTTCATAAGATCATACCAGATTTTTTATATTCCAAAACTAATTTCATAGTTCACTATTTATTCGGCTTAAAATCTCCAGAGGGTGAACAGTTACTTAGTCAAATTTTCAGAAATTCAAACTTGATATTTGTCAAATGGGCAATCCAAAAACTTATTGACATTGAATCAATTCCCGTAATAGAATGTCCCTTTTTTCAGATTCACGGTGATAACGATAAGTTAATTTCTTTTAAATCAAAGAATCCAGAATCAGAATTTATAATTCAAAAAGGAGGACATTTGATGATTCACGAAAATGCAGATGAAGTCTCAAAAGTTATAAAGATTATTTTAAAGGAGTACAAGTAAGAAATTTTATTTTTTGTCCTCTTGAAAGATACTTTTTTTCAAAATTAGTTTGTATTCCGTGACATAGTGTCAAAAGATTTGAATTATATAAATCATCAGTAAAAATCAAATCTTTAACACCTTTTATTTTTAATTGTTCAATTGAAAAATTGAAAAAATCTTCATTGTCGGTTTTAAGGTTTAAAATTCCTTCAACTGCTAAAATATTAGAATATATACCGAGAAACCTTTTTGATGTTAGCCGTCTTCTTTCATTTCGTAATCTTGATTGAGGATCAGGGAAAGTAATCCAAATTTCAGAAACTTCTCCAACATCAAAGAATTTTTCTAACTCTAAAATGGATAATCGTAAAAATGCAACATTATCTAAGTTAGCACTGATTGCATCATTACTCCCAACTGCCAAACGATCTCCTTTAACATCAATACCTATAAAATTTCTTTCAGGAAAGATCTTTCCTAAACCCACAGTATATTCTCCTTTTCCACATCCCAATTCTAAAACGATAGGATTATCATTTTGAAAAAAAAATGAATTCCATTTTCCTTTTATCAAATCAAAATACTCTTTTCCTTCTTGAAGAACATTTTTATTATTATTAACTTCTTCAAATCTAACTAATTTTTTTCTTGCCACTTTGGTATAAATTCAATTGATTATAGATAAAAATGAATCGCTTGAGAATCGAATGTAGTGATATTATATGTACAAACACTTATTATATTCAATTCTCAGGGCTTTAATATTACAGGTTTTCTATCTCAGCAACTACAAAATTACTTCCTCCAACATAAATAAAATCATCACTACCAGCCATACGTTTCAAAGTAAGAATTGCAACATTCACGTCTTTAAAATATTCAACTTTTACTCCTATTTTTTTGATTTCATCAGAAAACTCTTGCTTTCTAATTGTCCGTGGGTTGCTCGTTTCACAGAAAAAAATCTCTGTTTTGGGCGGTAACATTTTTATGATTTTCATGAAATCCTTATCTTTAACAAAGCCTAAAATAAAGTATAGTTTATTGAAGTGATATAAATTTAATTGTGTTAAAATCTCAGTGAAACCATGTTCATTGTGTGCTGTATCACAAACAATTAATGGATTTTCTTGAAGAATTTGCCAACGACCTTTTAAACCAGTTTTGGAAACAACAGATTCTATTCCTTCTTCAATAAAGTTAGTTGGCAATTTCCATCCGAGAGAATTTAGAATCTTGCAGGCTGTAAGAACAGTTTGTATATTGTACAATTGGTACTTACCAATTAATTGAGAATTTACAGAAAATTCTTTCCGAGAAAACTGCTCAGAAAAATCTACTTTTAATTTTCCTTCAATCATTTCTGAATTTATCACTTTATAGAAATCAACTGAAAAATATATTTTAGAATTATTTTGACGAGCTTTCTCAATGAAAACATTTTCAGTTTCAGGATGCCTTGCCCCTATTACAACTGGAATTTCATTTTTAATAATTCCAGCTTTTTCAGAGGCTATTTCTGGTAAGGTATTTCCTAAAATATCAGTATGGTCATATCCAATGTTAGTAATAACAGAAAGTTCAGGAACAATTACATTGGTAGAGTCTAATCTCCCGCCGAGTCCGACTTCAATAATTGCAATATCAACTTTTTCATTAGCAAAATAATCAAAAGCCATTCCGACTGTCAACTCAAAAAATGAGGGAGAAAGTTCTTCTGTAAATGTTTGATGATTTTTAACAAAGTCAATTACATTTTGCTCAGGAATCTCGATTCCGTTAATTCTGATTCTTTCTGTAAAAGATTTCAAATGAGGAGAAGTGTAAAGCCCTGTCTTGTAACCGGCACTTTGGAAAATTGAAGCTATAAAATGTGATGTACTCCCCTTCCCGTTTGTTCCAGCTATATGGATAGTCTTAATTTTTTTTTCTGGATTACCTAAATGTTCACACAGCGACTCTATATTTTTTAGACCAGGTTTATAAGCAGTCTTTCCCTCTCTATGAAAAACTGGTAATCTTGAATATAAATATTCGATAGTTTCTTTGTAAGTCATTTCAAAAAAAGAAATTCTCAACTATTTCATTTACAATGAGTTAGTTGAGAATTTTCAAAAATATAAATTACTAAACCTATTTTCCGTTCAATTTGAATACGATTGTACCCGTAGAAATCTCTGGTCTATCTCCTCCAGAAGTCGGTTTAAAAGAAAGTTTTTGAACTGCTCTTTTATATTTCTGAGAAACTGTCGGGCTTACTGTACTTTCAATTAATTCCACCGATTGCAAATCGCCATCACTATTGACTTTAATTCTAAATTTTATTACGCCAGTTTCATCAGAATTGTCATCTACATTTGGGCGACTATCCCAAGTCCAACCTGTCAAACTTAATCCAGTTTTTCCGTCAACTCCACCTATAGTTCCAGGTTTAGTACCTTTAGGTCCTGAATAAACACCTGTCAAATCTGGTACTCCATCTGGTTGTCCTTTATCTCCAACTTTTCCTTTATCATCGCCATTAGAATTTCCACCAGGTCTTGGGTCATTTCCAGTTGTACCATTCGAAGATGATTTTTTCCCAGGGTACAAAGCATCGTTATTCACTTTCGGGGGTTCAGGTGCTGGCTTTGCTGCTGGTTTTGAATCCACAGGTTTAGTGTTAGTTTTTGCGTCAACTACCTTAGTATCAGGAACTTCTTTAACTTTTACTGGACTTGGAGCTTTACTGGCAATAACTGGGGCTTCGGGAGAAGGCTTTGCTTTTACAGGTTTTGTAACAGGAGCTTCAACTGGTTTAAATTTTTTGACAGGCGTTTTTTTAGCTTCTGCTTTTTCGGCTGGTTTCGATTCAATGATTTCTTTTGAAGGACTTGGTTTGTTATGAGTTTGTACATCCCCACTGCCTACATCATCATTTCCATAATTTACAACGAATCCTCCGCCTGTTAAATCTACCTGAGTGTTTTCTTCGGCAGTCCAAATTGTGAAATAGGCAAATCCCAAAAATAATGCGAGATTAATAATTGAAGTCCAGATTAAAGCTACTTTTTTATTTTTGCTTTCTTCTTTTTCTAAAATTTCTTGTGTCATAGTGATAAAAGGTAATTAGGTATTCTCAATCACTTTTTCTCGTAAACCCAAGTAGTTTGATTTAGTTTTTGTCCCACTTCTTTGGAATCATCATTCGCTTTAGACTCTGTCTGAAATGAGGAAGAACTAACTTTAATCAATTTTTCACCTGAATTGGGTAGGAGAATTTGTGCGTCGGAATAGCCTTGTTTTTTTAATTGTGAAACTAAATTTTTGGCATTTTTTTCACTACCAAAACTACCTACAATAACGAAATATTTTTTATCAATTGTATTTATGTTTGTACTAATATTATCTTTTTCTACTTTAACATCTTTATTTTCAGGAGTTACGTTTGGAATAGTGGCAATTACTGGAGTTTCTATTTTCTGTATAATTATTTTCTCAACAGGTTTTGTAGATGAATTTGACCAAGGAAAAAAACTACTTTGATTTGTAATGTTCTTATTATCAAGAAAATAAATACCCATTCCTAAAATACCAATGCCTGCAACAAGACTTAAAATAGGAATAATTCTACTTCTTTTTTTAAAATAAACGACCTCTTCCTCACTTTCGTTTTCAATAACTTCTGCAAAAACTTCTTCTCTATCTTCAACAACAATTTTTCTATTTTCAAAAGTTGGCTTATTCTCTGGAACTACTAATTCCGCAACTAATGAATCATTTATTGAAGGAAGCGTTATTGGTGATAAACCAAAACTATCGTTCAAAAAATTCAATGAATTTTTGGGTTGAAACAGTAAATTATTATTATTTGTCAATGTAATATATCCTAAATTTGAAAATGTAAATTTACCAAGCGACTTGAGAGTGTCCTTAGTCTCAGCTACAAAAAATTTAATCAATTCTGAGGCATTCTCACGGCTTATATTTTCTTTTTGAGCAATATAATTCGATAATAATCCGTCATCATGTTTCAATAATTCATTAAATGCGAGCCATTTATTGGGTGGAAAAACAAATTTATTGGATTTTTCAATTTGTGAACCACTAAAATTTGTAACAAAACCTCCAAAATTGGGGATTACTACACAATCTTGCTCGAAAAGTAGTTCTTCAATATGAGTTGTAACGGAGTTTTTCATGTGAGAGATACCAACCGACCTAAAAAATAGTCAGTTAAAGTATGTTTATAAATCTTACTTGTTAAAATATACTCTAATTTAAAAAGAATAAGACAAACCTACAAGAAAATTGATGCCTTGTTGCGGATAATACGTATATCTTTGATAATTTTTGTTCAAAATGTTGTTTGCAGAGACGAATAGACTAAAGTTTTCAAAAAACAGGTAGTCAACTTTTACATTTGCATCAAAAATTGTTGGCAAATTTATGGTTCTGTCGAAATACGGATTTCCTCCTTTTATTCCAGAAATCAAAAACATATCTGCCGAAACAAAGAGTTTTGACTTAACTGTGAAAGTATTTGAGAAAGTAGTTGTAAAAGCTGGGCGATGCCATGCTTCTTTTAAATCACCTAATCCTGCAAAATTGTTATATTCTATCTTCAATAATGACCGAAATTTGTCTTCAAATTGGTAACCTAATTGACCTGTGAAATTTACTACACGTACTTTTGTAGTGTCATTTGAATAAAAAATGTCAAATTTTGTCGTGTCTGAAATCGCATTCTTGAAAACATAGAAATTTTTATATTGAGCAAAACTCAATTTTGCATCAAAATTTATTCCGTTTGTTAATACTCCTTTTGTTCCAACATAAAAATCTGCTGACTTTTTCGTGTTTTTTAATTGCGATTTTGAGTTAATCCATTGATTTTCAAGCAGCATATTTCCAAAAGTATTCATGTAAATATCACCTTCAAATCCTCCAAAAACATGAATGTTTTCTATTGGTTGAATGTCAACATTGACAACTGGAAATGCTTGTGTTGAATTTAAGTTCAACAATTTATCCTTGTCATTTGCAACATTTAATCCTACACTGGCAGAGAAAAAATCTGATTTATACATGAAACTTGGCTTTACTTTATAGAGTGAACGGTTATTATCAATCACGTCTGTATATTGCGTAACGTTCATACTTGCATCTAATAAAGCAACCAAATTGTCAGTAATAGGAAAGGTAAAATTTAGCTTACTATTCCACTCTAACTCCCTGGCTTTCAGTGAAGTAAATAAATATGAAATACCAGATTGAGCAACATAATCTATCTTTGCTTCTTTATTTGGATTAGAAAAACTTCCATTAAAATGAAACTTATTCCAGCTATTTCTAATGCTATCTTTGACTACATTATATGGAGTCGGGACTAATCCGTAATAATGAAAAACTCTTCTTTCCCACCCAACATTGGCTGACAATTTGAATAATTCTGTATAAGATTTACTGTGTAACTTTATAAGATTTTGGCTTCTTGCTGAGTTATCTGCTCCGACTGGTCCAAGACGATTTGCATCATGTTTGAAATAAATTCCATGAAAATTATCTTGTGTTGTTTGGAATCCAGCATGACCTTCCAGAAAAGTATGACCAAAATTTCCGACACCTCCACGAATAACATTACTAAATTTAGCTTCGTTGGGGTCTGTTTTTGGACCGCCCTCATCACCAGCCACTACGACTGTCGGACTAAATTGTGGAGTCGCTACTGGCAATTTTCTTTCTACAAACTCATAGCGAGGTTTTGTTTGGTTAGTTTCTTGAACAATTGGTATTTTCTCAAATAACCTGCTTGCCTGTGGTAAAACAGGTTTGATGTCTTTACTAACATTAATTTCTTCGTCTTGCACTGTTCCTTCACCTTTACCTTTTTGGGCTTGTAGAGAAAGTGTCAAAAACAATATGGGAATGATTGATAAGTATCTCATTTTCAATTAGTTTTAAATAAGGATTATCTATTTTTTAGGAATCAAACTTAACTTAACTTTTGCCTCGGCAACAATTTCTTTCTCAAGAGAATTCTCTATTAAAGAGTTCAATATCGCTTTGGCTTGTACCGTATTTTCTAAACCAATAAAGTCATCAGAAAGTAATAAATATGCTTTCCCGATAATTTTATCTGATGCTCCTTCAAAATCAGTTCTAAATTTTGCTAAAATTAAGTCGCTTGATTCTTTAAATTTTTTCTGAATGTAAAGAATCTGACAAATCAAATATTGAGCCTCCGCACCTAACTCATCCTTGGCGATTGCGATAGCAGCGTTGTATGCTTCTGTCGCTTTTCCGTAGTCTTTTTGAGCTTGATAAATCTTGCCAGTATAAACATTTGCTTTGCTTTTTGCACCTGCAATAACGTCTCCAGAGCTAATTATTTGCTGACAAACTATCAATGTTGAATCATTTTTATTAATTGCGAAGTACGATTCCATCAGACCGATTAGGGCAGTTTGTTGGTCTCTTTTATCCGCAGCAAGAGATAATAAAGAACGATAAGCCGTAATGGCGTTTTTATAGTTTTTGCCTGAAAACTCAATATCTGCGACCTTTTGAGCGGCTCTGTTTGAGGCTTTGTATTTATTTTCTTGAATTACTTGGTTGTAATATCTCACTGCGGAAAACCTGTCTCCTAACTTATTATAGGACTCTGCCATGAAATATTTTGCTTCATAATTGTCAGTACTTGTAGGATATTTCCTAATGTATTCACTCAATGCTTGGATTGCTTTGTCGTATTTTTCTGAGAAATAAAGACTTGTAGCAGTGGAATATTCGAGACCAGTCGTTGAAGTATTCTCTGGATTTGATTTCTGGTAATCTCCTAAAACCTGACCAAAATCTTCTGGTCTTCCCGCATCGTTTAACTCTTGTTGAAGTCCTTCAAGAGCATCTGGAGCGACTTTGCTTGTACTATAATTTTTGACAATATTTTTATAATCATTTATCGCTCCCTCATGGTTTCCAGTATTGGCAAATGCCAAAGCTCGTTTCATTAAAGACTGCGGGACTAAAAAACTTTTGGGTTTGTTATTTATCAATTGCGTAAAACTGGTTATTGCTGCTGCATATCTGCTTGCGTTAAACTCAAGAAGAGCTTCTTGAAAAATTGCATCGTCAGCGTAGCGAGAATCAGGAAAGTTATTTTGCACCTTCTGAAAAGAAGCCTTTGCCGCAGATTCATTACCCTGAAAAACTAAAATTACCCCTTTTTGATACGTTGCATAATCCTTATCGGCTTTGTTTCCTGCAATGGCAATGTCATAATATTTTGCAGCTTCAGGATAATTTTTTGAGGCAAAATAAGTGTCTCCGAGACGAATTACAGCATCTTGGTAGGCTTGATTATCGCCCTGAGATTTCATTCTATCTGCAAATGCTTTGAACTGTGCATTGGCTTTGTCATATTCTTTTGTATTGTAATATGCGTAAGCTAAACCATATCTACTTTTTGCCTGAATTTCACCCAATCCTTTAGTAGTATTATCCGCAAAACCTATCAACTGTTGATACATCGGAATTGCTTCTGAATATTTCTTTTCAGCCGAAAGTGCCTCCGCTTTCCAGAATGAAGCCGAATATTTTACCTCTGGATTTTC
>JAAFJL010000048.1 GCA_013298865.1 Cytophagales bacterium
GGCTACGGCGAAGATTCGACAATCTGGAGTGGTTTTGTGACTTTTTTACAGAAAGAATATTTTATCATTACCCCAGATTATTCGAGGTTGAGTAACCTGAAAACGATTGATGATTATGCCGAATTTGTACATCAGGAAATTGTGGAAAAAGGGGTAGAAAAATGCGTCGTCATTGGGCATTCGATGGGCGGCTATATTGCTTTGGCTTTTGCAGAAAAATACCCCACAATGTTGAAAGGTTTAGGGCTTTTTCACTCAACAGCTTTTGAGGATTCCGAAGAAAAAAAATTAGCCAGAACTAAGAATATTGAGTTCTTAGCGAAACATGGTTCAGAAGCATTTATCAGGGTTTCTACTCCTAATTTATATTCGGAAGAATTTCAAAAATTGCATCCAGAAGTTATCGAAAAGCATATCAAATCTGCTACTCAGATACCCACAGAGGCACTTATTGCAGGTATGACAGCCATGCGTGACCGCCCAGATAGGAAGTCAGTGCTGAAATCTGTCAAATGCTTTGTCTTGTTCATCATTGGCGAAAAAGACAAAAGTGTTTCGCCAGCAGACGCCAAATCTCAGATTATGATTCCTAAGTTTTTTACCTCCTCAATCCTTGATGATGTCGCCCACATGGGAATGATTGAAGAACCCGAAGATTGTTTGAAATTTGTGAGTAAGTTTTTGTTGAAATGCCTTTGAAAGTAAAACTTTATAGCATTACTTATCCCATCGAGATTTTGATTGAGCATTATATTTTTTGCAAATCTTAGCCGACTTACGTAAATTTGAAACAGAGATTTCGTAACTTAAAAGTCTTCCCCAAAAATGGAAGACTTTTTTAATTTTAACCCCAATGCCCTATCAGTCGCCCCTACACATATTGGAAAGTTTGGAAATTCGCCTAGAAGAATTAACCGAAGAAGGTATTAATCGCCTCAGAAAAAAACTGCTTTCTGAGTTTAATTTAAACACTTCCATTACTATTGACATAAAAGGCAAAGCCTACACAAAAGATGCCATCCTGAAGACTATTGATAGACTCAAAGATGTAACAAACCTCAAAGATCATCAGTATTTTTTTGAGCGAAAAAATCTTTTGACTTGGTTAGAAAACCCGCTGAAATCCAAATTCCCACAAAGTGAAATTAAAGACGTATTTGATTTTTATCCTGATGATGAATTTCGGCATGGAATCTTAGCAAATGCTTTTGACGAGTACATTAAGCATTACTTCAAAAATAACCATTTCAAAAAGATTAATGAAGTTCTGAGTTTTGTGCCAAGGCTATGCGATGACCATAGCTATGAAATCTATGAGAATATTTATTCAGATTTAGCCGAAATTGTTGATAGTATCAATGAGGCACAACAAGCCCCAAAAATCAAAAGCGACAAAGCCAAATTTAGTTTTATTATTGAACCAGAATGGACGGATTTTTTGAACAACCTTCCAGATGATTTTGAAGTACTCAGAGATGCTTATTGTTATGCAGCAGTTAATTATACCGTAGAAATTCAAGCAAAAGATAGAAAATGGACTTATGAAATCAGCTCTCAATTAGCACAAACCGCTTGTGAAAGGGACCTGAAAGATGTTATTGATAAAAACCATGCTATCTACAGAGACAACTATTACAATACTGGGAGCAGTAGCGAAGATAGTATGTGGAGTTCGCCAAGAGTGATATTCTTTGCCATTATTATTATTGTCAGAATTGTTGCTTCTTGTGGTAGTAATTAATTGCAGATTTTCATTTTTGTAATTCTTAACCGACTTAGTAAATTTGATTTCTTTATTTCTTAATATTTCACCACTAAAATCTACCAGAGATGGAGGTTTTTAATTTAAAATTCAATGTCCTACCAGTCACCCCTGCACATATTAGAAAGCCTGCAAATTAGCCCTAATGAATTAACGGATGAAAGCGTTAATCGTCTCAGAAAGAAATACTTAGCAGAATTCAATCTGAATCCAACTACCACCATTGATATTAATGGCAAAGCGTATTCAAAAGATGAAATCCTGAAAACTATCGACAGTCTCAAAGAAGTCGATAATTTAGCGGGTCATCAGTATATTTTTGGCAAAAAAAATCTGTTGACTTGGTTAGAAAAACCCTTGAAATCAAAGTTTCCGAATCATGAAATTCAAGAGATATTTGATAATGCAACAAGCCAAGATTTTTATTTCCCAATCCTGACAAATGCTTTTGAAGAATATGTTGGTCATTACATTAAACATCAGCAATTCCGAAAAATAGAAGAGGCTTTACGATATATTCCGAAGCTCGGAATGGAAAGAAGCTCATTGATTTACGAAAGTATTAATACTGAAATACAAAACGTTATTGAGCTACTTATCGAAGCCAAGAAAGTCCCAAGCCCAAGGACTAATAAACTGAAATTCAGACTCATAGCTGAACCAGAGTGGACAGATTTTTTGAATTCTTTACCAGATGGTTTCGATGAAGTCAGGACAAATTATTGTTTTCATGCTACCAATTATACTGCTGCTATTCATACTTTAGATTTACGTTGGGCTTATGAAATTAGTTCGCAATTGGTACAGACAAATTGTGACCCCGAATTGAAAAAAGCCATCGAAAAAAATCATGGTATTTGTTCAGACAATTACTTTAGGTCAGAAGAAAATGCTGGTAGTGGAGATACAGGCGACTGGGGCTGGATACGAATTGTACTATTTCTGATAATTATTGTAGCAAGAATTGCATCTTGTAGTCATTAAGAAATAGGAATCAAATAAACTATCCTTTATATACGTCTGAAATTTTTTGGGTATAAAAAAGCCCTAAGAATTTTTATTTTTAGGGCTTTTTTATTACTCTTTTTTAAGCAATTGTGCTTGAAGGTCAATGATTTTTCGTTGCATATCAATTACTTCTTCTGTCTTTACTGTTACATAACCAACTTGTGGCTCTTGTGCGATGAGCGGACTCGGTAAGTCAGTCTCACTTGTTAAAAATGCGACAGATACCCCCAAAACTTCCGCCATTCTTTTTAGTTGAGAATATTTGGCATCGTTCCTATTCAAGATTGCGTGAAGTGTTGCTTCTGTAATATCTGACCTAATGGCTAATTGCAAAAGCGTCATGCTTCTCTCTGCAATTAATACTCTAATTCTTTCTTCAATTCGTTTCATGGTTTTTCTTAAAATTAAGCAATATTATGTGATGTGTTGTAATCCTTAATAAAAACTTGAATTAAAAAACGGGTATAGATAAGAGGTAAATTATTTTGAATTTAATTTTGAGTTCGACTCAAATAATTATAGTTTTGTAGGCTTTTTAATAAATTTAGAAATAATTAATTGCCTAACATTTTCTGTTAAACACAAATATAATTACAAATATACAATGCCTACCAAGCAAATCAAAAAAACAACAGACATTCTAAAAAATAGGGTTGAAGAATGCAAACCGTTTTTACCTAACAATTGGAGACAAAAAATAGTTACAATTGCTCCAGAATACGATAGTTTAAAAGGTGCAAGACTCATGGATAATGTCTATAAATTGCGTTCTTCGGATTTAAAACTAACAGAGCTAATAGAAATCATTTCTTCTGAGAATAAAAATAAGACTACTAATATTGACGTTCAAACTGAATAATTTCTAAAATTAATACTCACAAATATAATCATTGTTTATATCTATAATCATCTGATTTTAAGGATTTTAAATCAAATAATATAAAAAAGGGATGTTGTTTGTACAACATCCCTTTTTTATGTTATTGATTCGCTCTACCAACCATCATCAGCTTTTGGTTTTGGGTTAGCAGAAGATGATTTCTTAGCTGGTGCTTTTGCTGTTGGGGCACTCGAAGCAGATGTTGTTCCAGAAGACATTCCTTGTCCTTGGAGGCTTTGTCCTAATTCTGCACGACTGAAAACACGGCTAACAATTCTCCACTCGTTTCCAAACTTTAGCATACTCAGAAGGTCAATATACTTAAAATCTGCAAATTGCAATTCAACCGTTGCCAATGCTGATACCCCTATGTACGAATATGAGAGCATTTTTGTTGAACCTCCTTTGGTTTGAATTCCCCCCGCAGGCGTACTTGCAATAAATCTGCGAACTGGTAAATCTTGCATTTGCCCAGAAGAACTATTGATAGTTCTAAGCATTGCTGTTGGGTGAAAAGCACGGTTCAAACGAGCAGTATCCCCTCTGAGAATGCCATCAAGATAATTATTGACACAAGCCTTAACACCTTCGTCGTCTGACTGTGCAAAAGTTGAGAAAGAAAGACCCAAAGTCAGGAAAAATACTCCTATCAATATCTTTTGTAGTTTCATGATAAATAAATAATAAATTGAATATAGTTTTACCGCTTTGAAGATACGGTTTTTTTCAGAGAAACGAAAAAGCTATCTTTTTATTATGAAAGTTGTTTCATCTTTAAGCATAACATTTCCCCTATTTTCTTTAAACTTAGCCTCCTAAAGAAAGGTTTATGCCTCCAGCCATCACAATATTTCCATGATTTTGCAAGCAAATTTACAAAGAAGCTGTTTGTTCCATCATGATTTATTATTGTGTAATTGCATGAACTCCTTTGCTTTTTCTTCGGTATTAATATTTGTTAAGTAAAAACTATCAGGAATTTCTAATAAAGTAATTTCAGAATTCTCTAAAACCCTTCTGGCTGATTTTTTATTTTCAGAAAATGCCTGTTTTAATTTTGGATAAATATCTGATTCATAAATAGTTATGATTGGTTCTGGAAAATTTTCTTCTGGGTTTCTGAAGGTAGTTGCAAGGGTTTTTGGATTGCGATTTTCGACTAAAAAACGAATTATTTTATCGTCAATCAAAGGCATATCACAAGCAACTACAAGCCATGCAACAGCTGAATTTCGTTCAAATGCAGACAAAATTCCGATTAATGGGCTACTAATCTCTGCGTTATCAACAATATGTGGCAATTCTGTTTGCTGATTGGGGTTGATAGACACAAAAACCTCCTCACAAAATTGTGCCAAAATCTCAAAAAGGTATTCTCTCTGTGATTTTTCGTGATAAACCAACAATCCCTTGTCAGTTCCCATACGGGTACTAAGTCCCCCTGCAAGTACAAGCCCATTCATAAGATTTGGAAATCACTTTTTCCGCCCGTTTTCGAGATAAGTTTTGTTTCAGAAATCACTAAATCATGCGAAAACGCTTTGCACATATCATAAACTGTCAGAGCCGCCACAGATGCCCCCACAAGTGCTTCCATTTCTACACCAGTTTTTGCCGTGAGCGAACAAGTACATTTTATAATAATCTGATTATCAATAATTTCAGTATTGAACTTACAACTATCCAAACCCAAAGGATGACACAAAGGTATCAAATCAGAGGTTCTTTTGGCTGCCATAGTTCCAGCAATAATAGCTGTCTGAATCACTGCTCCTTTCTTAGTCTGAATATCTCCGTCCCTGAAATTGAGCATAATTTCATCATTCAAAGTAATAATGCTTTGGGCAGTAGCGATTCGTTTAGTAATGCTTTTTTCAGAGACATCAACCATCGAAGGATTATGATTTTCATCAAGATGAGAGAAAGATTTCATGTATTTGGGAAAATAAAAGTTTTCTACAAAAATAGTGATTCCTAAATCAAGGAAACATAAATGTTTTTTTAATAGTTACAGAAAGCGTTTTTCAAACCTATTATATATCTGGAAATCAGAACCTTAAAATTACTTCTTTACTAAAGTTTATTTAGATTCCAAAAACATAATTAATACAAACAATGCTATAATGTGCTACTCATTGGGTAGGATTTCTATTACTTAAATCCACCATGCCATAAAAATTAGATTTTTTTGTGAAAAAATTATAATAAACTTGATTAGAAATACACAGTTCTCGGCTAATCATTATTAGAGAACAAGTGGATTTACAATCTTACTAACCCAAGGAAGGAGGCAGCCATGCATTAAAAGGAAACTAACCACATAAAGATTTTACTTTTATTTTATATTTTTTCCCAAAAAACAATTAATTCAGTTTTATGAAAAACAAACTTTACTTTTTCAAAAATGTCATGGCAATAGTTCTATTGCTGACATTGAGTTTAAGTGTACTGGCTCAGGACAGAAGAATTACTGGTAAGGTAATTAATTCGACTGATGAGCAAGGTTTGCCAGGTGCAACAGTACAAATTAAAGGCTCTCAGGCAGGTACTTCGACTGATGCTAATGGAAACTTTGCCCTTAATTTAAAATCTGGCAATGACATTTTAGTAATTAGCTCAATTGGTTTCAAGACAAAAGAAGTCAAAGTTGGTACTCAAACTACAGTTAACGTTGCTCTTGATGACAATGTAAATTCGTTGGATGAGGTAATTGTAACTGGTTATACTTCTCAGCAAAAGAAGGATATTACAGGTGCAGTTTCAACTATCAAGACAAAAGACATGATTGCTGCTCCAAGTGCTGACTTTGCAGGACAATTGCAAGGTCGTGCAGCTGGTGTACAAGTTGGACAATCAGGTGAGCCTGGTGCTGGTGTTGCTGTGCGTATTAGAGGTATCGGTACTTTCGGGGACAACAATCCCTTGTATGTAATTGACGGTGTCCCTGCACAAGGTGCTTTCCAGAATGCTTTTAATGCAAACGATATTGAAAGTATCCAGATTTTGAAAGATGCTTCTGCTTCTGCTATTTATGGTTCGAGAGCAAATAATGGTGTAATCATCATTACTACTAAAAAAGGGCAAAATGGTAAGACAATCGTTACTTATGATGCTTCTTATGCTACTCAAAGAGCTGCTAATAGAATTGACTTACTAACAAGTTCTCAGGACTATGCTAATTTGACATTTGATGCTTATAAGAATGCAGGACAAACGCCTCCTTCGGCACAATATGGTTCTGGTTCAACACCAGTATTACCAGATTTTATTTATCCATCTGGTGGTAAAGCTGGGTCTGCCGCAGTTGATCCAAAACTATATAGTGCCAACCCACAAAATGCGTATTTAATTACACCTGCGAGTAAAGGAACTGATTGGCAATCTGAGATGTTCAGGTCTGCTCCGATGACACAACATAACTTAGGTATATCAGGTGGTTCACAAACAGCAAGATTTGCATTGGGTTTAAACTATTTTGACCAACAAGGTATTTTACCTCCAAATGCTTTCAAGCGTTATACTTTCCGTGCAAACAGTGATTATAATATTGGTAAGTTCGTGAAGATTGGTGAGAACTTAAATATGTCATACATCAAGCAAACAAATCAGCCAGGCGGAAACCAGAATGAGGGTAATATTTTGTCAAATATTATCAAGACTCAACCGATTCAGCCAGTTTATGATATTGCAGGTAATTTTTCTGGAAATAAAGGTTCAGGTTTAGGTAACGGATATAATCCTGTTGCACAAGCAGTTAGAAACCAAAATAATGAGCAAAAATATGTTAGATTATTCGGAAACTTGTATTTAGAAGCACAAGTATTGAAAGGACTAACATTAAGAACAAGTATTGGTGGTGATTACAGCTTCGGATTTGGATACGGATTTAGAGCACTTGATTTTGAAAGATCTGAGCCTTCTGCAAGTAACGGATTCTCTGAGTTTGCACAATATAACCAAAGTTATACATTCACTAATACAATAACTTATGATACTAAAATTGGTGCTGACCATAATATCTCATTCCTTGCTGGTTATGAGGCAATCGAAGGATATGGTCGTGGTATCGATGCAGGAAGAGCTCAGTATTTCACTGAAGATCCAAACGGATGGACATTAGGTGGTATTGGAACTGAATCAACTCAGACAAGTTCAAGTTATGTTTATAATAATGCTTTGGCATCTGTATTTGGTAAATTGAATTATAGCTTCGGTGACAAATATTTAGCAAGTGTTACGCTTCGTCGTGACGGTTCATCAAACTTTGGTCCTGATACAAGATACGCAGTATTCCCATCTGCCAGTGTTGGTTGGAGAATCTCTCAAGAAAGTTTCATGAAAGATTTGACATTCATCCAAGATATGAAGCTTCGTGCAAGCTGGGGACAAACGGGTAACCAAAATATCCCTGGTGGAAATGCTTTCAGTACTTATGGTGCAGGATCTTCATTTGCTAACTATGCGTTGAATGGTTCAAGTAACTCTACTTTTGGAGGATTTGCTCAGAACAGAATCGGTAACCCTGGTACTAAATGGGAAGCTGCAACACAAACTGACGTTGGTTTAGATTTATCATTATTGAAAGGTAAGATTGATATTAGTTTGGACTGGTACACAAGACAAACAGATGGTTTCTTATTCCAAAAAGCATTGCCAGCAACAGCAGGTCTTGCAAGTCCTCCTTTCGTAAATGTTGGACAAATGGAAAACAAAGGAGTTGACCTTTCCGTTACGTACAGAAATAATATTGGTAAGTTGAGATATGATGTAACTGGAAACTTTGGTACATACAAAAATACAATCTTAACAATTGATGGTTCAAAAGAGACTTCAGTATTCCAAGATGGTTCACGTGTTAGTCAAATCATCAACAATAAACCAGGTTATGCTATCAGTTCATTCTGGGGTTATCAGACAGCAGGTTTCTTCCAGACACAAGGAGAAGTTGATGCTTCTAAACAAGATGGTGCTAAAATTGGTAGATGGAAATTTAAGGATATTAATGGCGATGGTAAAATTGATTCAAATGACCAAACTATCATCGGTAACCCACACCCTGATTTCACTTATGGCTTGAATATAGCATTAACTTACGGAAATTGGGATGCAACAGTGTATGTACAAGGTGTACAAGGAAATCAAATCTGGAATGATACTAAATGGTTTACAGATTTCTTTGCTTCCTTCCCTTCAAACAAGAGTAAACGTTTGTTGAACAATTCATGGACACCGTCAAATCCTAATGCTATTTTACCACGTAATGATGTAAGTGACACATACAGTAGTACACAACCATTGAGTTATTATGTAGAAAGTGGGTCATATCTTAGATTGAAGAACCTTGAATTAGGTTATACTTTCCCTGCTCAAACAATTTCTAAATTAGGTATGTCGAGATTGAGAGTTTATGTACAAGGTGCAAACTTACTTACATTCACAAACTACTCAGGTTATGATCCAGATCTTACTCAAAGAAACGTTGGAGATACTAACGGAGCAGATAGAACAATGGGTGTTGACTATGGTAACTTCCCTAAAGCAGAAACACTTACTTTGGGTGTAAATTTGAGATTTTAATTAATATCATTAACAAAAAAATACAAAATAATATGAAGCGTATTATAACAAGTTTAGGTATTTTTATGCTATTTGGCTTAATCCTTTTAGCGTGTAAAGACTCGTTTCTTGAAAAACCACCACAAGGGTCACTAAACGTTGCTACCTTAAAATCAGAGAAAGGTTTACAAGCAGTATTAGTTGGTGCATATTCTGCATTGGATGGTTGGACAGAAAGCTGGGGAGCTGGTAGCCCTTGGCCACAAGCAAGTTCAAACTGGATTTTTGGTTCTATTGCAGGTGGAGATGCCTACAAAGGTTCAGAATTTGGTGACCAAGGCGATGCTGTGCCAATCGAACGTTACGAGTGGTTGCCGACAAACCCATATTTTGATGCAAAATGGAAAACTGTTTACAATGGTGTTGCTCGTGCAAACTCATTAATTTCTTTAGTGCCTCAAGTTGCTGGAATCAGCAAATCTGATGCTACTACTGCGGAAGCAGAAGGTAAATTCCTGAGAGCTCACTTCCATTTTGAAGCTAAGAAAATGTGGAATAATGTTCCTTATGTTGATGAGAATGCTCCAAGTACTGGATTTAATATCCCGAATGATAAAGATGTTTGGCCATTAATTACGGCAGATTTGAAATTCGCAGCAGATAACTTGCCAGCTACTCAACCAGCGGTTGGTAGAGTTAACAAGTGGGCGGCAAAGTCTTTATTAGCAAAAGCATTATTATATCAGAAAAAATTCAGCGAAGCAAAAGCTATTTTTGATGATGTAATTGCAAATGGAGTTACTTCTGACGGTAAGAAATATGGCTTGAACGATTGTTTTCAAGATAATTTTCTTCCTCAAACAAAAAACAGTAAGGAATCTGTATTTGCTTACCAAGCATCTGTAAATGATGGAAATAGTGATGGACAAAATGGTAACTGGGGTGATATTTTGAATTTCCCTTACTCAGAAGGTCCTGGTACTTGTTGTGGGTTCCACCAACCTTCACAAAGTTTGGTAAACTCTTACAAAGTAGATAAAAATGGGCTTCCATTGATTGCTACTTTCAACGATAGCGATTTACCAAGCGACGAAGGAATTGACCCTAAAGCACCATTTACACCAACAACTGAATTAGTTGACCCAAGATTAGATTATACTGTAGGTCGTAGAGGTATTCCTTATTTGGATTGGGGTCTTATGCCAGGTTCAACTTGGGTGCGTAACGTAGCTTACGGTCCTTATGTTCCAAAGAAAAATGTGTATTCTAAAAAGGATGAAGGAAATCTTTCTACTTCTACTGGTTGGACAAAAGCACCAGTAGCAAACAATCAAAACATCATCAGATTTGCAGATGTATTGTTGATGGCGGCTGAAGCAGAAGTTGAAGCGGGTTCTTTGGCAAAAGCACAAGAATATGTAAACATTGTTAGAAAAAGAGCTGCGGGTTGTACTGTTACTACTGCTGCTGGTAAGCCAGCTGCAAACTATAAAGTTGCTACTTATGACGCAGCTTGGACTGATAAAGATGCTGCAAGAAAAGCAGTTTATTTTGAGAGAAAAATTGAGTTAGCAATGGAAGGACATCGTTTCTTTGATTTAGTACGTTGGGGAATTGCAGGTACAGAATTGAATGCCTACATGAAAAACGAAACAAGAAAGAGACAATATTTCAGTGGTAAGACGTTTGCGGATAAAAACAATTATTATCCAATTCCACTTCCACAAATTAATGCAAGTGCTAATGCTGGCGTACCAACATTGAAGCAAAACCCAGGTTTCTAATTTGGATTTATCTTATTGCTAAAGAAAAAAGAGTAGAAGCTAATTCTACTCTTTTTCTTTTTCAGCTATGCTAAATGCAAGTGCTAATGCTGGCGTACCAACATTGAAGCAAAACCCAGGTTTCTAATTTGGATTTATCTTATTGCTAAAGAAAAAAGAGTAGAAGCTAATTCTACTCTTTTTCTTTTTCAGCTATGCTAAGGAATGGGTAAATAATAACTTGTAATGGTTTAGACTGTGCGTCTCAGGATAATTATTTTTTGATAGTTATGGGGTATTTTGAGGCGAATAGCATCGGGCAACGGTTGTCGCTATTTAACGAAAAATAGCACTTAAATATCAGTAAAATAATCAGATAAACCGTTATAAGTTATTGTTTACACATTCCTAAATTTCATTCAAACTTAAAACAAGGTAATTTTGTAAGATTGAGTTTTCCTTCCCACTTAAAATCATAAAATTACCTTTGTTATTGCCATGATACAAAATACTTTTAACATAAAGAAAGTAATTAACTTTCTGATAATCAATACACTACTTGCTTTGGGAGCTTGCTCTACTGACAGTTCAACTTCTGATACTGTGACTGAAAAGTTATTTGAATCAATCAGTTCAGCAGAAAGTGGAATCAATTTTGAAAATATCATCGAAGATGATTCTGCCTTTAATATTCTTACGTACAGAAATAAATATAACGGTGGTGGCGTGGCTATCGGAGATATTAATAATGATAATTTGCCCGATGTCTTTTTAGTCTCTAACATGGGTAAAAGTAAACTTTATCAGAATTTAGGTAACTGGAAATTTAAGGATATTACTGAAACTTCTAAACTAAAAACCAGAAACGATTGGACTACGGGCGTAGCAATGGCAGATGTAAATGGAGACGGATTTTTGGATGTATATATTTGTCATTCAGGTGATGTGAAGGGGCAAAGTAGAGAAAATGAGCTTTTTATCAACGATGGTAAAGGAACATTTGCTGAAATGGCAAAATCTTATGGATTGAATGATGCAGGATTTACAACCCACGCTTCATTTTTTGACTATGATTTAGATGGTGATTTGGATTGTTTTGTACTGAATAATAGTTTTAAAGATGTCTCGAAATTCAATGAATTAGCAGAGAAACGTGAAATTCCTGATGCTTTGGGTGGGGAACAATTCTACAAAAATGAAAATGGAAAGTTTAGAAATGTAAGTCAGGAAGTTGGAATTTTTTCTGGTAAAATTGGCTTTGGTTTAGGTATTTCCGTGGGTGATGTCAACGGAGATATGTACCCAGATATGTATGTATCAAATGATTTTTTTGAGAAAGATTATCTGTACATTAATCAAAAAAATGGAAAAGGTTCATCTGCTGGCTTTAAAGAAACAATTGCCTCATCAATTGGTCATACTTCAACTTCAAGCATGGGATCTGACATGGGTGACATCAACAACGATGGGCTAATGGATATTTTCACTACCGATATGTTACCAAATGATGATTATCGGCTAAAGGTAAATACCAAATTTGATGAGTATAATGTTAGAGCTATGAAAAAGGATTATGATTTTCATAATCAGTTTATCCAAAATTGTTTACAATTAAATAATGGAAATCAATCTTTTAGTGAAATCGGGTTTTATGCTGGTGTAGGGGCAACGGACTGGAGTTGGGGAGCTTTAATGTTCGATTTTCAGAATGACGGTTGGAAGGATATTTTTGTTTCAAATGGTATTTACAGAGATATTACCAGTATGGATTTCGTTGAATTTTTGGGCGAAAAATCTAATATTGACGAGATGATTCAGAAAAAGGGGCGATTCGATTTTAGAGATTTTTTGCCTTCGATGGAATCAAAACCTATTTCAAATTATGCTTTTATTAATAATAAAAATTTGAAGTTTGCTGATGAAGCCAATAACTTGGGACTCGGCGAACCCAACTTTAGTAATGGTGCTGCTTATGGCGACCTCGACAACGACGGCGATCTTGATTTAATCGTTAATACATTGAACGGCAAGGCTTTAGTCTATAAAAATCTTACTCAGGAAAAATTGAAACCAAATTTTTTACGCCTAAAATTATCTGGTAAAAAAGGGAATAACTTTGGTGTAGGGACTCGCATCACTTGCTATGCACAAGGGCAGCAACAAGTTTTACAACAAATGCCCAACCGAGGATTTGAGAGTTCGGTTGACCCAATTCTAATTTTCGGTTTAGGACAAATTCAGAAAATTGATTCCTTAGAAATTGTGTGGGCAACTTTAGAAAAACAAGTGCTTTATGATGTAAAACCAAATCAGACTCTTCAACTAAAACAGTCCGAAGCTCTTGGTCATTTTAGTCCAAAAGTTACTAAAGAAGATTTTCTATTTGAAAATGTTACTTCAACCATTCTCAATACACCTATCATTCACAAAGAAAATTTTTATATTGACTTTAATGACGAAAGGCTTAGAACACAGATGCTTTCAACACAAGGTCCAAAAATGGCAATTGGTGATTTGAATGGAGATAATTTAGATGATGTCTATATATGCGGAGCAAGAAACGATTTAGGAAAGCTATTGATTCAGGCAAAAGATGGCAAGTTTAATTTATCAGAACAGCCTGATTTTAAGGAAGATAGTTTTTTTGAAGATACCGATGCTGCCATTTTTGATGTTGATAAAGACGGTGATAATGACTTGGTTGTTTGCTCGGGTGGGAATGAACCTTTGATACAATCTATAGGATATGCAACAAGAGTTTATCTGAATGATGGTAAAGGGAAGTTGAAAACTGATGTTACACGTTCTCCGCAAAGACCAATTAATGCCTCATGTATAAGACCCTGTGATTTTGACCATGATGGAGACATTGACATATTTATTGGTGCAAGGGCTGTTCCTGGTAAATATGGATTATCACCAGAAAGTATGCTTTTACAAAACGATAAGGGCTTTTTTACTGAAATAACATCCAAAGAATTATCTAAAATTGGTATGGTAACAGATGCTGTTTGGCAAGATTTGAATAATGATAAATTAGAAGACTTAGTAATTGTAGGAGAATGGATGCCAGTAGTAATGTTGCAAAATAATGGTACAAATTTAGTTTCTCCGTATGGGGTTGAAGGTACAAAGGGTTGGTGGAATGTTATAAAATCAAAAGATATTGACGGAGACGGTGATATAGATTTTGTATTGGGAAATTGGGGACAAAATTCAAAGTTGAGAGCAAGTACTGAACAACCTTTGGAATTAATCGTGGGAGATTTTGACAATAATCAGACCATAGACCCAATCATGACGATGTTCATGCCTGATGGAATTTCGTATCCATTTGCATCGAAAGGGGATTTGACAGCTCAGATACCTTTCGTCAAGAAAAAGTTGGTTCACTATAAAGATTATGCCAATAAGACTTTAGACCAAATTCTGGAAAAAGACCTTTTGAAAAATGTAATTTTCAGAAAAACTGAAACGTTTGCTTCTGGTATATTATTCAATACTGGTGGAAAATTTGAGTTCAGACCATTTCCTGCACAAGCACAATTTGCCCCAATTTTTACCATCGAAATTTCAGACTTTGATGCAGACGGTATTGATGATATTTTCTTAGCTGGCAACTTCTTTGACTTGAAACCTGAAATCGGTAGATTGGATGCTTCCCAAACCGTAGTTTTGCGGGGAAAAGGCAAAGGAAATTTTGAATATTTAGCTAATTCAAGGCATGGTCTATCAGAAAAAGGTCAAATTCGCTCTTCAAAAATTATTAATTCTTTAACAAAAGAGCAAAATATTTTTTTAGGATTAAATAATGATTCTATAAAAGTCTATTCTATCAAGAAAAAATAAAAATTTGCTCCATCAAAAAAGTAAAAAATACTATCTTCTACTTTTTTGAAAAATTAATGTGAATTTATCATTAAAGATTTATAAAATTTTCCGCTTTGATAAACTTTATTATTCCATTTTTAAGTAAAATTTTAGACAGAATATTGGTCATTTAGACCATTTCTTTCTCATTCAAAAAATACTTTTCAAACAACACTTCTTACATACATTTTTTAGATTATTCCCAGAAGAAGCAAAAATTTGCTTCTTCTTTTTTTTGAAAAATCTCTAATGCAAATGACCCACAATGAAAATATATTAATATTTTATATAACTTTAGAGGTGATTTTAATAAAATCATTCAAAGTTTTCTTTGAATAGTAACACTATATTTTTGCTTTCCCTAAACAAAAATAAGCCCAAAATGAAGATTATAATGCCATTTCCATAATTGCATTGCAATGATTTTAACCCGCCACTACACCTCTTTCATTACCTAAAAAATCAATAATTGCTTCAGTATTTCTCCAAAAACAAATAAAACTTAACCATTTAAAATAATCAAGAAAGGAGGTATTAAATGATCAATAACTAATTACAAAAAATTTATTTCATTTCTTAATTTTTACCCAAAAAATCAATTAATTCAGTTTTATGAAAAACAAACTTTACTTTTTCAAAAATGTCTTAGCAATGATACTATTGCTGACATTAAGTTTAAGTGTTCTGGCTCAAGATAGAAGAGTTACTGGTAAAGTAACAGGGTCTGACGGGCAAGGTTTACCAGGTGTAACAGTCCAAGTGAAAGGTACTAAAATAGGGGCTTCAACAGATGTTAATGGTAGCTTTGCTATTAGCTTGAAGTCTGGTGCTAATGATGTATTAGTCATCAGTTGTATTGGTTATAGACCAAAAGAAGTCAAGGTAGGTTCACAAAGTACAATAAATGTGGCTCTTGACGAAGATGTTAGTGCTTTAGATGAAGTAATCGTAACGGGTTATGCTTCGCAAGCCAAAAAAGATATTACAGGGGCTGTATCGCAAATTAAAGCAAAGGAATTGAATGCGATTACAGCAGGTAGTTTTTCACAACAATTACAGGGGCGTGCGGCAGGTGTAATCGTGGGTTCTTCTGGTGAACCAGGAGCTCCAGCAACGATTCGTATTCGTGGAATTGGTACAGTAAATAATAACGAACCTTTGATTGTAATTGATGGTCTTCAAGCACAAGGTCCTTATCAATCAGCCTATAACTCATCAGATATTGAGTCTATTCAGGTATTGAAAGATGCTGTGGCTGGTTCAATTTATGGTGCTCGTGCAGGAAATGGTGTAATCATCATCACTTCAAAAAAAGGGCAAAACGGTGCTCCTAAAGTTGAGTTTAATACATCGGTAGGTTTCCGCTCAATTAACAAGAGTTATCAAGATCAATTGCTTTCTCCACAAGAGTTGGCAGACTTGACTTTTTTGCAATATACCAATATCGGTCGTCCAGTACCAGATAACTTATATATCAGAAACGTTGGAGGAAAAGCTACACTGCCAGAATACTTAGTTCCTTTCCGTGGAAAATCTGGTGATGCCAACACAAACTTGAATGCTTACAGTCGTAACCCTGAAGGTACAAATGTAATCACGAAGGCTAACGCAGCAGGTACACAGTGGCAGGATGAGGTTTTCAGACCTTCGATGAACCAAAACTATAACATTGGTATATCTGGCGGAACAGATAAAAGCCGTTATTATGTAGGCTTGGGTTATTTCAATGACCAAGGTATCATGCGTGAGACTTACTTCAATCGCTATTCGATAATGGCAAATTTAGAGACCAATATTTCAAAAAACTTTAAAATTGGTCAGTCACTACGTTTAGCATTAACAGATGGTATTGGTGCTGCTGGTGGAAACCAAACAGAAGGTAACCCAATTACTAACGCCCTAAGAATGCCTTCAATTATTCCAGTATATGACGAGACAGGTTATTTCGCAGGTTCGGCTGGAACAAAATCAAATACGTCTAATCCAGTTGCACAATTGGTTCGTAACAAAGACAATAATTATCTTGGTATGAACGTGAATGGAGTACTTCATGCAGAATTAGGTTTCTTGAAAGACTTCAAAGCTCGTACACAAATAGGTCTAAGTTATTTCTCAGGAAAAGGACGTGGTTTCTTTATCCGTACGGTTGAAAATACTGAAAACAACTCAAGTAATGGTTATTCAGAGTTTGCTCAACTCAATTATACGTGGATTTGGTCAAATACTTTGACATACAACAAGAAATTCGGACAGCATAACCTCAATGTTCTCGGCGGTATTGAATCTTCTGCTGGCTTTGGAGAAGAATTGGCTGGCTCAAGAACAAATTATTTCTTGGATGATGTAAACTACCGTACACTAAGTGCTGGTGAGGCTGGTATTCAGAATAGAAGTAGTAAGGGGGCTGGTTCGTTCTGGTCAATGTTTGGTCGTGCTGAATACTCTTTTGCTGATAAATATTTATTCCAAGGAACAATCCGTAAAGATTATTCGTCAGTATTTGGTCCTGACAATCGTTCAGGTGTTTTCCCTGCGGCAAGTGCTGGTTGGAGAATTTCTAAAGAAGATTTCATGAAAGAATTGACATTTATTGACGAAATGAAAGTTCGCTTTGGTTGGGGACAATCAGGAAACTCAAGTATTCCAAATACATTGTCAGCATTGTTTACTACAAGCCCAGGAGGTTCTTCTTATCCGATTGATGGCGGAAACAATAGTGTAACATCTGGTTTTGCCCAAAGAACAAACGGAAACCCAGGTTTGAAATGGGAAACTACAACTTCAACCAACTTTGGAGTTGACATGAGTTTGTGGAAAGGTAAATTTGATTTAGTAGTTGACATCTGGGGACGTTCAACTACCGATTTATTGGTACGTCGCCAAGACCCAGGAACTGCTGGTTTACGTGATTCTCCGTTCTTTAACTTTGGTTCATTAACCAACAAAGGAGTTGACTTACAATTGATTTACCATAACAAAGTTTCTTCTGATTTTAGATATGATGTTACCGCAACTTTCAGTACATATCGTAACAAAATTACCCGATTAAATACTGATGAGAGAGCTTACTTATCTGGTGGTGCAGACCGTATCGGTGAAGTTGCACGTACACAAGCAGGACAACCAATTGCAATGTTTTATGGATACAAAATCTTAGGTATCTATCAAAGCCAAGAAGAGGTGAAGGCTGGTCCAGACCAAGGTCCTTTGGGTAAAAAAGTAGGTGGATTCAAATACGCAGATGTAAATGCTGATGGTGTCATTAATGATGGTGACAGAACTAACATTGGTAATCCAAACCCTGATTTTGTGTATGGCTTAAATGTGGACTTATTCTATAAAAACTTTGAATTCAATGTTTTTGTGAATGGTTTCCAAGGAGTTGACATCTTCAATAGTCAGCGTTATTGGATAGACTTCAACTCGTTCCAAGGAAATAGAAGTAAGAGAATGTTGTACGAATCATGGACTCCTGGCAACCCAAATGCTAAGTTACCTCAATTAGATGCCAGTGATGGTGCTTCTGGGCAACAGTCAAGTAGCTATTATATCGAGAATGGTTCATTTGCACGTTTGAAAAACATCAGATTAGCGTATAATCTTCCGAAAGAACTCGCAAAATCTATTGGGTCATCTAAAGTGCAAGTTTGGGGTTCTGTACAAAATGCTCTCACAATCACAAAATACACTGGTATGGATCCAGAAATCCGTCAACGTTTCCCACAAGACAGTGGTAGTTCAGACTTAACAATGGGTGTTGATGCAGGTAACTATCCTACTTCATTGATTTTGTCGATGGGACTTGGTGTAACATTCTAAAAATATAAATTATTTTAGAAAAAGTAAAACATTTTTTTTTCACAATAAGTTGAATTTTTGTTTAACAAATTAACATATTTTATGAAACGAATATATAAAATAGCTTTAGCAGTCTGCGTACTTAGTGCGGGTCTGTTTGCGTGTAGTGACCAGTTTCTGGATCGCCCATTGGCTGGTGCGACAGATGCCTCTGCACTTGCTAACCAAAAAGGAGTTGATGCCGTATTGATTGGTGCATATTCAGCTTTGGATGGTTGGACAGAAGATTGGAGTGGTGGTGCCGTTTGGACATCAGCAGGTTCAAACTGGGTATTTGGTAGTATCTTGGGGGGTGATGCAACGAAAGGTTCTGATGCTGGTGACCAGCCTTCAATTACGCCTATCGAAAAGTATGCTCCAAGTACTGAAAACGAATATTTTGTAGGTAAATGGAGAGTTTCTTATGATGGTGTTGCTCGCTCAAACTCTGTAATTCAATTGGCTAATGCAGCTGGAGATATTCCTGCTGATAAAAAAGCAAGAATTATTGCAGAAGCTCGTTTCTTGAGAGGTTTCTACCATTTCGAGGCGAAAAGAATGTGGAATAATATCCCATACATTGATGATGCTGTAACAAATTTCCGTGTACCAAACGATAAAGACGCTTGGGCACCTATTACTGCTGACTTGAAAGCGGCGGCTGATGCTTTACCAGAAGCAATGCCAAACGTTGGGCGTGTTAATAAATGGGCAGCAAAAGCATATTTGGCAAAGGCATTAATGTACCAAGGCAAATTTGCTGAGGCTCTTCCAATTTTGAATGATGTAATTAGCAATGGAAAAACGCCAGTTGGTACTAAATATGGTTTGAATGATTGCTTTCATGACAACTTCCGTGTTTCTTTAAAAAATAGTAAAGAATCAGTTTTTGCTGCTCAATGTTCAGTAAATGACGGAACAGAAGGTGCAAATGGAAACTACGGAGATGTATTGAATACTCCTTATGGTGGTGGTGCTCCAGGTGAGTGTTGCGGTTTCTTCCAGCCTTCAAATAGTTTGGTTAACTCTTACAAAGTAGATGCAAAAGGTTTACCATTGTTTGATACTTTTGATGATGTTGACATGAAAAATGACCAAGGTATTGATGTAAAAGCTCCATTTACGCCTTATGACGGAACAGTTGACCCTCGCTTAGATTGGACTGTTGGTCGCCGTGGTATTCCGTATTTGGACTGGGGTAAACACCCTGGCGTAAGTTGGATTCGTGACCAAGCATACAGTGGTCCTTATAGCCCAAAGAAAAACCTTTTCTATAAAGCTGAAAAAGGAACAAACTCTACTGCGTCTGGTTGGGCTCAAGGTCCTTCGGCTTTGAATATCAACTTAATGCGTTTTGCTGACATACTATTGTTGGCTGCTGAGGCAGAAGTAGAAGCTGGTAGCTTAACAAAGGCTCAGGAATATGTAAACATGATTCGTAAACGTGCGGGTAGTTGCATGGTAATGGACGAAGATAAACCTGCGGCTAATTATAAAGTGGCAACATATACGGGTACTTGGACTGACAAAAATGCTGCACGTATAGCAGTTCGTTTCGAGCGTAAGTTGGAGTTAGCGATGGAAGGTCACCGTTTCTTCGACTTAGTTCGTTGGGGAATCGCTGATGTCGAGTTGAACAAATATTTAGAGAAAGCTCAGACTCGTCGTAACTATCTTGCTGGTGCTAAATTTACAAAAGGAAAGAGTGAATATTTACCAATTCCTTTCAGTGAAGTTGTAAAAAGCTCTGTTGATGGAACACCAACATTGAAGCAAAACCCAGGATATTAAAACCTTAATATTCTTAGATAAAAGAGGTGGCTGAAAGGTCACCTCTTTTTGTTTTTTTGAGTAATTTTGAAAAAGAAGTCAATTTATACTTTCTGTTTTAACAACCCTTTGTATGAAACATTTTTTACTTTTTGCTTTAACTGCTGTTATAATTTTTTCTTGTAAAAAAGAACAAGAATATGCTGCTCCGAGTGACCCATTATTTGTAGAACTTCCTGCCAATGAGACTGGTATAGATTTTCAGAATGTAGTAACGGCAACTGATAGTTTCAATATCATTAATTACCGAAATTTTTATAATGGTGGTGGTGTTGCCATTGGTGACATTAATAATGATGGACTTGCGGATATATATTTTTCAAATAATTCAAGCAAAAATCATTTGTACCTCAATAAAGGCAACTGGAAATTTGAAGATATTTCTGAAAAAGCAGGCGTTGGCGGTACACAAACTTGGAGTACTGGCGTAACCATGGCAGACGTAAATGCAGACGGATTATTGGATATTTATGTTTGTAACTCTGGAAACGTGCAAGGTGGAAAACGAGAGAATGAACTTTTTATCAATCAAGGGAATCTTACTTTTAAGGAAGAAGCCGCCAGTTATGGGCTAAACGACAAAGGGCTTTCGACCCATGCAGCTTTTTTTGATTATGATATGGACGGGGATTTAGATTGCTACGTCTTGAACAATAGCTTCAAAAGAGTCGTGAAATTTGATTACAGTCAAGATTTAAGAAGTGTCCGTGACCAAAACGGTGGGGACAAATTATACAAAAACGAAAACGGGCATTTTGTAGATGTTAGTGAAAAAACTGGAATTTATGGCAGTGAAATTGGCTTCGGCTTAGGAATCTCTGTGGGTGATGTAAACGGTGATAAGTACCCAGATATTTATATTTCTAATGACCTTTTCGAGCGGGATTATCTTTACATCAATCAAAAAAATGGAACTTTCAAAGAAGATTTAATTAATCAAATGGCTCATGTTTCTATCAATTCTATGGGGGCAGACATGGGTGATTTGAACAATGATGGTTTGGCGGATATTTTCACGACAGATATGCTTCCTGAAAATGAAAAACGCCTGAAAATGAATGTAAAATTTGATGAATATGATGTTCTTCAAATCAAAAATAAACAGAGCTATCATTACCAATTCCTGAAAAATATGCTCCAAATCAACAATGGAGATGGTACTTTCAGCGAAGTTGCATCCATGGCGGGTACTGATGCAACGGATTGGAGTTGGGGGGCATTGTTCATGGATTTTGACAATGACGGCTGGAAGGATATTTTTGTTTCGAACGGAATGTTCAAAGATATTAATGATTTGGACTATATAGAATTTCTGAACGATCGTGAAAACGTGAAAGAGATTGTCCAGAAAAAAGGGCGTTTTGATTTTAATGACATTATCGAAAAATCCCCCTCTGTGCCTATTCCCAACTACGCATTCGTGAATCAGCAATCGCTTTCATTCAAAAATCAAGCCTACGAATTAGGGCTTGGCAAACCTGGTTTTAGCAATGGTTCTGCCTTCGGGGATTTGGACAATGATGGAGATATGGACTTGGTAGTGAGTAATCTAATGGAAAAATGCAGTGTTTTTAGGAATGAAAGTAATCAAAAAAACGGCAATAATTACCTGAAAATCAAACTGCAAGGCAATACAAAAAATACTTTTGGTTTTGGTACAGAAGTAACTATTTATGCTGATGGAAACCTCCAGACGTTGTACCAAATGCCAAGCCGAGGTTTTGAAAGTAGTATAGAACCCGTACTAAATTTTGGTGTCGGTAAAACGAAAAAAATAGATTCTCTCGTAGTTGTTTGGGGGAATTTACAACAACAAATTATCAAGAATATACCTGCAAATCAGACACTTACCTTAGAACAAAAGAATGCCAATGGTAAATTTGTTCAAAAAAATAGCTCTCCTGCAATCCTTTTTGAAGACGTAACTTCCCAAACAATATCGGGAGATTTTTTACACAAAGAAAATTTATTTATTGACTTTAATCGTGAGCGACTGATGCCACGTTTACTATCAACAGAAGGTCCTAAAATTGCAAAAGGAGATGTTAATAATGACGGTCTGGAAGATTTTTGGATTGCAGGTGCAACCGACGACGCTGGAAAGATTTTTTTGCAAACAAAAACGCATCAATTCATTCCAACGATTCAAAAAGATTTAGTAGAAGATAAGCAGTTGGAAGACGCTGACGGTATTTTCTTGGACACCGACAATGACAAAGATTTGGATTTACTCGTGGTGTCTGGGGGTAATCAGTACGAAGGTTCATCTTTGCCAATGCGGCTTTATTTGAACGATGGCAAGGGTAATTTCAAGGCAAATCCAGACGGTTCGCCCCATGCGGGTACAAATGCCGCCTGCATACGGGCTTGCGATATTGACAATGACGGCGACCAAGATATTTTTGTGGGCGGTAGGTCGATTCCTGGTAATTATGGCAGGAAACCTCGGAGTTTTTTATTTCTAAATCAGCGTGGTTCTTGGCAAGAAAATACACCAACAGCACTCCAAAATATTGGCATGGTCACGGATGCCACTTGGGAGGATTTTGACCAAGACGGCAAAAAAGATTTAATCATTGTGGGCGAATGGATGCCGATAACTTTTTTCAAAAATCAAGGAGATGGAAGTCTAAATTTCATAGATTTTGCTGATTTGAAAAACTCGAACGGTTGGTGGAATGCCATCAAAGGAGCAGATATTGACAACGACGGCGATACAGATTTTGTCCTTGGCAACTACGGAACGAACTCCAAAATCAAGGCAAGTCCAGACAAACCACTGACAATGTACATCAATGATTTTGATAAAAATGAAGTTGCCGAATGTTTGCTAACTGTCTATAAATCAGATGGAAAGGTATATCCTTTTCATTCGAGAAGTGATATTGTTGGGCAAATGCCGAGTATGAAAAAGAGTATTCTGAGGTACAATGATTATGCTGGAAAGGCTATCGAAGAGGTCTTCTCGAAAGAACAAATGAAAGGGGCAATAAGTCAACAAGTTTTTAATTTTGAAACCTCTGTACTAATTAATTTGGGAAATGGTAAATTTAGCCTGAAAGCCCTCCCAGCCCAAGCTCAGGTTTCTTCGGTTTATGGAATTATTGTCCAAGATTTTGATGGAGATAAGAAATTAGATATTTTCTTGGGTGGCAATTTCTACGGACAAAAACCAGAAATCGGAAGGCAAGATGCCAGTTATGGGCAGACTTTCAAAGGTGATGGAAACGGGAATTTTAAATACCTACCCACCCAAACATCGGGGCTATTCGTGAAGGGACAAGTCCGAGACGCCATCACGATTAATGACATGGTTTTAGTAGCCAGAAACAATGAAGGCTTGAAGATTTTTAAAATGAAAAAAGGTGAGTAACCCACAGAGTTTAAACAGCTTCACAGATAATCATGAAAAATAGTTTAAAATTTCTTGACCAACTAAAGGAAAACAACAATCGTGAATGGTTTGCTAAGCACAAGCCAGCATTCGACTCGATTGTGAAAGAGAACAAAGTTTTTTTCAATCAGATTTATTCCGAGCTTCAAAAACACGATAGTCTAAACGAAATCCATATTTTTAGGATTTACAAGGATGTTCGTTTTTCTAAAGATAAATCTCCGTACAAAACTAATTTCGGAGCGGGGTATTCTCGTACAAAACCCATGTTGAGAGGAGGGTATTATCTTCAAGTAGAACCCAATAATAGTTTTGTGGGAGGAGGATTTTGGGGACCCAATAACGAAGATTTATTGCGTATCCGTAAAGAATTTGAAATGGATACAACAGAGATAGCGAAGATTACGTCAGACCTTACTTTTGTAAAATACTTTGGAGAACTCAAAGGAGAAGAGGGAGTAAAAACTGCTCCGAAGGGCTTCGATAAAAATCATCCTGCCATTGATTTGATTAAGAAAAAGCAATTTATTGTAAAAAGAAAATTCACTGACGAAGAAGTCCTTGCAGATGATTTTCAGGAGGAAGTTATAGCAACATTTTTAGCGATGAGACCTTTCTTTGATTACATGAGTGAATTACTGACTTCAGACCTGAATGGAGAATCGTTGTTATAGATTTGGGTGATGATAATGCAAAGGTTTCTTTGCACTATCACTGGGTGCAGCACAAGAATGGGATTTGGTAGGTAATAATTATTAATAATCAGATAGATAAATCATTTTGTCTACCAAAGTACACGGATGAAATTTTAGAAGGGCAAGGATAAACTATGAGAGTAGCAATTTTTTCTGACATACACGGTAAAATATTATTGCCTTTCAAATTGGTGGATTTATACCAAAAAGAGACAGGTAATGAAATTGATTTTATTTTGCAATGTGGAGATATGGGAGCTTATCCAAGCATTGAAAATTTAGACAAGGCAACGATAAAGCACGCCCAATACGACAGAGATGAATTGGGATTTTATGATGATTTTACGAAAATAAATCAAAGTATCAAGGCATTTTTAGACGAACTAAATATAAATATGATTTGCGTCCGTGGCAATCACGAAGACCACGATTTTTTGGATAATTTGGAAAATGAAAATGTTCAAAACAACCTTTTTCCAATTGACATTTACAAAAGGGTATTTGTTTGTAAATCAGGCTTAAAGCAAGAATTACAAGCAAAAAATGAAGTAATGACTTTTGTTGGGATTGGTAGAATCGGAGATAGAAAAGGAAGAACAGAAAAGCGATTTATCCAAGAATATGAAAGAAAAGAAGTTAAGAAATTGCTCAAAACAAAAGACACATTTGATATATTAATCACTCACGACAAAGACGACAGCAGCCAAAGAGGCTATGGAATGGCTGAAATTAGAGAGGTGTTGGACAATGTAATTTTTCATTATCATTTTTACGGACATACAGGAGAACCATTTAGACAGGAAACAGATTTTAATGGCATAACACAATCCATAAAAATAAAAGAGTTGGAATTCAATGAAAGTGGTATTTTAGAAAAAGGTTGTATGATAATATTGACAAAAAACAACGGAGATTTAAACATTGAAATTGTTGAACAAAAATTAACAAACAGATTGACCAAATTTAATTGGAAGTTCTAATCCCACAACCTATTGTATAGAACAAAGTTAGAGCAGATTGTTAAATCGTAAATATCTAATAATCAGACAAATACAAACTATAAATAACATTCTGTATTCCGAAAATCATACGGTAGTTGAATAAATCTGAGTAAAGACATTTTACTTTTCAAATAAATCATCCATCGTCAAAACATGGTCTATTAACCCCAAACTATGCTGATTGTGTTTGGTACCATAAGCTGATAATAAGACCCATGATATTTGCTTCTTTGTTTGTGTTGAAGTTTTGAAAATCATCTTTTTTTCTCTAAGATTATCCGCAAAACTTTTAGTTGGAATAAACTCTTCTTCATAAAACTTCATTTCGAATAAATTAATTACACGATCTTTGCGGTCAAGGACTAAATCTATTTGTGTTCCTGCTAAATCAGCAGTCTGCTTTTTGTAGAACGTTGAAGACTCTGTAAATATGCCTGAAATTCCAAGAGCCTTTTTTATCTGTGGTAAATGAGTTAAACACATATTTTCAAAAGCATAACCACTCCAAGACTTAAACTTTTGTGATTGACTCAATTGCAACCAAATGCCATCTTCATTTGAATTATTTTCGATAAAATGCAAATAAAAAAGTGAATAAGAATCTGTAAGACGGTAAATTTTATCACGATTTTTTTTCCCAAAAGGTTGGTACGATATGATAAAACCCGACTGTTCCAATTCCTCCAAAAGCGTTGTTGAACCTCCACCTGAATCCAATTTAGTTTTCTGCAAAATTTCATCTCTATCCATTCCTTTCCATTTCTGAGACAATGCTCTGATGATGGCAATATGCCTTTCTGCATTACTAAATAATGCTCCATATAGTTTAGAAAATTCATCTTGCAATAGCCCTCCTTTTGAAAAACAAATTCTATCAATATTCTGTATCGCACTTTGGTTTGGCTTTACTTCTTTTAAATATTGAGGTACGCCACCCATAGCCATGTAGAGGTGTAAAAGTTGAAATCTATCAAAAAAAATGTTTCTTGATTGCAGGAAATTTTCAGTTTCAGAAAGTGTAAATGGTTGCAAATGAATACGTTTGGTAATTCTATTGTGCAGACCACCTTTATCATGTACAATCCGACGAATCATCCATGATGCCGCTGAGCCACAGATTACCAAGACAATGTTTTGTCGAGAAGCCCAGCTATTCCAAAAATACCCCATAGCCTCCAAAAACCCAGATTTATGCCCTGCCAACCAAGGAACTTCATCAAAAAAAATGATCTTTTTCTCTGGGCTTTCAATAGAAATTATATACTGTTTTAAAAGTTGAAACGCACACAACCAATCTTCTGGTATTTCCAGCGAGAAAGGTGTTTGATACTGATTTACGAGTTCATCTCTAAAGTTTTTAAGTTGTTGCCGTAAACTTCCTCCCTGTGTACCTGATATTTCAAAGACTATTTCTTGCTGATAAATAGTAGAAATCAAAAAAGTCTTACCAATACGTCTTCTTCCGAAGATTGCTACCATTTCAGCCTCCTCTGAATGCAATGCTTCCTGTAAAACCTTTATTTCTTCTACACGACCTATTATACCTTTTTCCATAAAATATTATTATTATTCGCCATAAATATAGTAAAAATAGTACTTATGGCGAAATATAAAAATTTATTATTCTCCATAAGTATTATTTTTAATGAGTTATGGAGAATAATAAAACGATAAATACAGATTATAGCTATGATATTTTGATTGTTTTGGAGAGATTTTCCCCTCAGTTAATAACAGACAGTTTTACATTACTCTAAAACTCTCAATTGAGTAAAAGCACAATTATTTGCCGTATAATAAAATTAGTGTTGAAACATTGGGAAATTGAGGTGATACCTTTAGATTTACCTTTGTATTTGAAAAGATGATTTTGATCAATACAAAAAGTACAACAACCAGAAACTACGACAAAAATAGTACAACAAAAACCTGGTAAAGTGCCAAAAAGTACGACAAAACTTTCGTATATTAAAGAGTTGTGTGCAAGCTTAACAGACACCCTACAAACATTGACAAAACAATCGAATATGGACAGACAAGAATACAAATCAAATGCACCTTGGGAGGACAAACTTGGTTATTGTCGTGCAGTAAAGGTTGGACAAATTATTGAAGTTGCAGGTACAACTTCTGTAAATGAAAATGGACAAACCGTTGGAGACAACTATTTTGAACAAACAAACTTTATTTTGAACAAAATTGAAAAAGCACTTCAAAACTTTAATACAGACAGAAACTCAATTACAAGAACACGAATATTTGTCATAGATATTGAGAAGTGGGAAGAGGTTGCAAAGGCACATAGTGCTTTTTTTGTCAATAATAAACCAGTTTGTACTTTGGTAGAAGTATCAAAATTAATTCAAAAAGACCTATTAATAGAAATCGAAGTTTCAGCAATCTTAAATAAAATAGTATGAATACAATTATAATCTTTGGACTTATTTTAATTTCATTCATTTCACTTGTTGGAGGATTCAAATCAATAAATAAATCAAGGACTGCAACAGAGTTCTTTTTGATGGGTGGTAAACTTAAATTACCAGCTTTTATTGGAACGATGGTAGCATCCAATTTGTCATTAGGCAATATGATTTTCGTATGCTCAATTTGGGGATATTATTTTGGATTAAGTGGTGTCTTTTGGGTCGCAATTACAATTATTTTATTAATTGTTGGTTACAATGTTTTTGGTAAACATTTTAAAAAATATGTTGAGGATAAAAATAATAGTGGTTCACTTCACGACTATATAGCTTCATTATACATAATAGAAGGAAATGAAAAGTATAAAACCTTACGATATTTTACATCGCTTGTAACTGTAGTGACACTCATTTTAGCAATAGTTTTAGAATTACACATAGCAAGTACTTTATTTGGTACTCTTTACAATGTACAAATAGGTACAACCTTTGTGATTTTAACCTCACTAATTGCAGTCTATTCTTGTCTTGGTGGTTTTAGAACAGTAGTAGATACAGACATTTTACAAAGTGTTTTTTTAGTATTTGGAATTTGTGCAGGAATTTATTTCTATTACAATTTTCCTGCCGAACCTATTAAGAGTATTGAGTTTAAAACGATTATTAGCGGAACAGGTTGGGCAAATGCCTTAGGCATTTCATTTTTAGGATTTGGTTGGCTATTAATTACAATGGATACTTGGCAAAGAAACTGTGCTTCTCGTAGTATTGATACATCGTTAAACGGTATCATTTTGGCGGGTTCTCTAATGGTTGTTTTTGTAATACTTTTTGCATTTTTTGGAATATATATCAAAGATGTAGTTGAACCACTTGCAATCAAGAATAATATAGTTACTTCAAGTGGGCTATTGCCTTATAATGACTTTTTTAAAATAGAATCTTTGGTAACTCAACAAGATTTGAGATTTTGTTTAGGTTTTATTTTTATTGGTCTTATTATGGCAGCAATATCAACCGCTGACACATTTTTAGTTGTGTTAAGTCATTCAATTACTACTGACTTATTGATTAGTAAAAACGCAAAAGATTTAGGTTCACTCGATGAGAAATCAAACATATTTTTTGGGGCTATTGGAAGAGCAACCATAATAGTTGTAACATTTATTATCATGATTTCTTGGGCTATATTAAACTATTTCAATCTACTTGGCGACCCGTTGAATTTGTTCTATGTTGCGTATTCAGTGCAATATTCACTTTTGCCAGCATTATTATTTGGGATTTTTTACAAAAGAAGAAATGTTACTTCTGCAATATCATCAATAATTGCAGGTATTATTTTTACTCTGTTTATTGGCTTTTATTTTCTGCCAAAAGTACAACAAGGAGATATGACTGACTATTTGAATTTAAGACCCGACCAATGGCTTGGGTTGCTACCATTTTTAATTTCACTAATAAGTGCTATTACATATTCAATCGCAAACCTTTTTAAAAGAAAATAATATGAATTATACAATCCTATCAATAATCTTTGGGCTATTAAATTTATTACATTTTTTTGTTTTTTGGGCTTACCATTACTTAGTAACCACAAACCCCAATAAAGAAGAAAAACTATATCATCAAGTTCTATCAATTAAAACTGTAACAGATGCTTTTTTCTTTGTCATACTTGGTGTTTTTGTATTGTTTGGTGGTATTTCTCTTGTTGGGAGGCTCATAAACACTTTGACAGAGGCTATTGGTTTAGATAAAGCTATTTCTATGGAAGAGTGTTTTTTGATAAACTTTGTAATCCTTTTCGCAAATATTGGTGTACTTTATATGAACAAAATTCACACAGATTTTTTTGAACAGTTTAAAATAGCAAGGACAAACATTAAAACGAATGAGCCAACTACTTAAAAATAAAATATCAGACTCAGCTTATTTGGTAAATGTTTCCAGAGCAAAATCTTTGCATTTAAGTAAAGATTTTTTTGCACATTTATGGATTCCATCAGACAAGAAACAAGAAATATACAAATTATGGAACAAGTATACTGAAACTGTATATCCATTTGATGATATTGAATTAGGCATTAGGACAAATTATTTTTTACAAATACTGCAAACTCAATTAGCAGAAAAAAATGATTTAGTATTTATAAATCTTGGTTCAGGGTTTACTTCATATCAATATTTAGTCTCACAAGACATATATACAATAGAAGTAGATGTTGCTGACATTATTAACGAAAAAAAAAGTCGAGCAAACAAACTTATTAAAGAGAAGATTTTACCCAAAAGAGAAACACAATATCTCACTTGTGATTTCAATGATACCGAGCAACGAATTAAACTTTATAAAAAAATTATAAAAGAGTTAGATAACTCAAAAAACACATTCATTTTAATGGAAGGTTTATTATATTATCTACCAAAGGAGACAACAAAGAAACTTTTGCACAATAATAATGTAATTCAATTTGAAAATTCGCAAACAGCTTTTGACTATTGGAAACCTTCCATAACTAAAAGTATTTACTATCAAGGTATGCTGAATTTTTATAAGGACGAAATGAAAATGGATGCTTCAAGTATATATTTATTCAATGCAATAAATGTTATTGATAAAAATCTTTACACAATTATAGAAGATACAAATGTATTTAAACAGGAGAAACAAACTAACAGTAATTTGACACTCAATAAAAACAGAAATATATGTTTAGAAGAATGCTATATCAAAATCCAAAAAAAAGCCAGCACACAACATGGGTTTGGCAAAATGGGGGCTGAAGTACTAATTTGAACTTTCTTCCCCGTATGGAAAAGAAATATTTTCAAAAGTAAAGGTATGAAAACGAACAAAATTGACTTGGATATAGACTTTATTGGTGGACAAGGTTCGCTGACAAAAATAGAACAAAAGGAACTCAGTGATTTTTTCAAAAGCCGAAAATTATCAGCAAAAACAGCAATCATGCAACAAGTTGGGACAACTGTTCGCCCAAACTCAATTGCTTGACGTTTTCCCACGGTTCATGGCACACAAAACGGAAAACGCAATTTGTTTCATACCATTTAAAATAATTGACTATGACTTATTTATTATGGGGTTTATTCAACATTGGAATTTTTTTATTTTTCATTGTAATCTGCTTTAAAGCGACAAAACTCGTTCGTGAAAAACTTGGGCTTTTTGCTTCCATTATTTTTGTGTTTGGACTATTATCTTTTGTTGGAAACTCAAGTAATGATAACAAAGAACCAAACTCAAACTATATCAAGACTTGGAAATTTGTTTCAGAAGACAGTTTGAAAAATAATGACAGCTATTTGCTCAGCGTTGACTTAGAAAAAACATTAATTTCAAAATATGACTTGGGCATTAAATACGGTAAAGACAGACAAGGACAAACTAATATTCCAATCAGTGCTTATTCTTCAACAACAGGTTTCACCAGTGGGACAAATTGGAAACCTGTATCAATCATTATTAACAGGACAAACGACAATAATAAGTTTGAGTACTTCGTCGATGGAGTTGTAGAATGGAAATTACTTGGTGCAACAATATATTCTGAACTAAAAGAATATAAAGGCATGACAATGACAAAATAAACCTCCCTCACGGTCTGTGGCACACCATGTAGAGAATTTTTAAAATGAAAAAGGGCAAACAAAAAGATTTATCATCCTTCTGTTCACCCTTTCCCGTGTACCCTAAACCGATAGTATTATTTCACTTCAAAAATCCCCTCTCCTATTCTGTAACCTT
>JAAFJL010000049.1 GCA_013298865.1 Cytophagales bacterium
TATTTCTCAGGAAAAAGTTCTTCTAATTTTTTCTCTAAATCTGCGGAATCTCCTACAAATTTAGCAATTACTTTTCCTTCTTTGTCCAACAAAAATGACGCAGGAATTGCCTGTACACCATACGCTTGAGCGGCAGCAGAATTCCAATATTGTAAGTCAGAAATCTGAGTCCAAGCCAAGCCGTCCTTCTCGATTGCTTTCAACCAAGGGTCTTTGCTTTGGTCGAGCGATACGCCCAAAATATCGAAGCCCTTGTCTTTATATTTGTAAAAAAGTCTAACAACATTCGGATTTTCTCTTCTACATGGTCCGCACCAGCTTGCCCAAAAATCAACCAAGACATATTTCCCTTTCATCGAAGACAATACCACAACACTATCTTTAGTGTTTTTCATGGCAATTTCTGGAGCTTCCGTACCAATCGTGATACCTCTCAAACGTTTCGCATATTCCAAAAAAGTCTTTACATGAATATTCTTTTGGTTAAATTTCCCATCTTTCTTGAAGCGGTCTGCAACACTAAAAATCACAGAAGAATCATTCGGAAAAAAATTTCCTGCTGTCCAAATCGCAACAAGATTTGTCCCCATTTCTGGCAGTAAACTTTTGATTTTCAGGGCAGTAGCATCTTGTGACGCTTGGAATTCGTTTTGAATTTTCTGTAACGTCGCTTCATCTTTTTTCTCTTGGGCGATCGCTACTTGTTTGTTCCAGCCTTCTACTTTTGTCTGTAAATCCTGATTCATTTTGATAATACGATTGAAGAACTCCACGTTTTTAGAATTCCCCGTCAGTATCAATTTGCCTCTTTTGTTAGGCATATCCATTCCGTCTGCCAAAACCTCAATTTTTTCGCCACCTTCCAAAATCAACAAAACCTTTTGACTCAAAGCCAAATTGAAGAAATTTATCAAATAATATCCGCCACCTTCAACCACCTTTCCTTTGAAAGAAAATGATTTGTCTGCCTTCGCATCCGTCGAATCCACATTAACAGAAGTACCTCTTCCATTAATCATTTGAAGGTAAATTTTACGGTCTGGAACAATATTTTGTACCTTTCCAGTAATTGTATATTCCTGATTATCAGTAACTTGTCCAAAAGAACTTAGCCCTAAAAGAGCAAAAGTGGCACTCAAAAAAAGATTTTTCATTGTATTGTGATTAAGATAATAGACATTTTAATCGTCTAATCGTATGACTCTAAAGCCAACAGCTTAGAGCCAATTGCCTAAAGCCATTTGACTAATTCTCCAAACTTTTCTGTAACAAAACAGACGTTACTTTTGGGTCGGCAGAGCCTTTAGATTTCTTCATGACTTCGCCCATAAACATTGCCAAAAGTCCCTTCTTTCCGTTTTTGTATTCCTTCACTTTGGCTTCATTATTTGCCAAAACTTCGTCTATTAACGTTTGTAATGTATCTGTATTGCTTTGCTGAATTAGATTCTTAGATTCTGCAATTTGCAAAGGTGTTTTAGTCAAATCCAGCAACATTTCTGGGAAAATCTGTTGAGATGCCACCGAGTTACTCACTTTGCCATCATCAACCAATTGAATCAATTGTGCTAAACGTGCTGGCGAAATACCAAAATCTGAAATCTCAAGACTGTTTTCATTCAAAAATGATTTTACAGAACCCATTACCCAATTGGATGCAGCTTTGTAATTATTTGTGAATGAGACAGTTGACTCGAAATATTCTGCAATTTCACGAGTGTCCGTTAGTACGCCTGCATCGTATTCTGGGAGTTTATAATGTTGTATAAATTTCTCGAAAAGTTCCCAAGGTAAAGCTGGCATTTGAGATTTTACCGATTGAATCCATTCTTCAGAGATATGCAATGGTGGCAAATCTGGTTCAGCAAAATACCGATAATCATTCATAGATTCTTTCTCTCGCATACCCGACGTACGCCCCGTGGCAGGGTCAAAATTACGAGTCTCTTGAATGATTTTTTCGTCAGATTCAATAGCTTCAATTTGTCTAACTATTTCATATTCAATGGCTTTCTGAATAAAACGAATTGAATTCATATTTTTAATTTCAACTTTCGTACCAAATACTTTACTACCTACAAGCATCACCGAAACGTTGACATCACAACGCAATGAACCTTCTTCCATGTTGCCGTCACAGATTTGTAGATAACGCACCAACTTCCTGACTTCTGTGACAAACTGGGCAGCTTCTTCAGCAGATTTTATTTCGGGTTCAGTCACCATTTCGACCAATGGCGTACCAGCCCGATTATAGTCGAGCAAACTATCGCTTGAACCTTCTTGGTGCAATGATTTCCCAGCGTCTTCTTCGAGATGAATATGATGAAAACGCACGGTTTTTTCGCCCGTAGAAAGTTTCACTTTTACACCGCCACCTATACAAATCGGGGTTTTATCTTGTGTAATTTGGTAGCCTTTCGGAAGATCTGGATAAAAGTAATTCTTACGGTCAAAGTGCTGATACTTAGATATTTCTGAACCAACTGCCAAGCCTAATCTGATGGCATATTCGACAGCTTTTTTATTCAATTTTGGCAAAGTGCCAGGATGCCCCAAAGTAATGGGCGAAATATGCGTATTGGGTGCAGCACCAAAAGCAGTAGCATCGGCAGCAAAAATTTTACTCTCGGTTTGTAACTGTGCGTGGACTTCAAGCCCAATAACGACTTCGTATTTATCTCTAATTTCCTGATTCATGGTTTTCAGAATAGCTTTTCAAAATTATTTCGGACTGCAAAGATAAGGAAGTATATTTTGAAAGGTATAAAATTGTGTCTTCGCCACTTTGAATTTACTTTTGTGTTACGATTTAAACTTGCTCTCCCAAATCGTAGTTTGGGGCGTGCGAAACAACTTAAAACTTAACAACTTATCTATGTCCGATACTACTATCAAATTTCATATTGTGGATGTCTTTGCTGAGGCAAAATATGAAGGCAATCAATTAGCCGTTTTTGAACATTATGGCAATATCAGTACTGAGTTGATGCAGAAAATGGCAAACGAAACCAATTTTGCAGAAACTACTTTTATTGATATGCAAACCATTGATAATGAGATAGTTGATGTAAGGATTTTTACGAAAGAAATGGAAGTTCCTTTTGCTGGACACCCAACTTTGGGAACTGCTTTTGTGCTAAAAAAATTACGAGGAAAGAATGAAACGGATGTAAAATTGAACCTAAAAATTGGGGTAATAGAAGTCCATACCATTGGTGAAACACTCTGGATGCAGCAAATAAATCCTTCGTTCAGAGGGGATTATTCAAAGACAGAGGTGGCGGATTTTCTTGGAATTCAAGCAAGTGATATTGCCGATTTCCCGATTGAAGAAGTTTGTACAGGTTTGCCTTTCGTTTTTGTTCCCGTAAAAAATAAAGCTGTGGTAGAAAAATCAAGAATCAACTTTGATAAATGGGAGAACTTCCTGAAAGCCAATCAGTTATACAAAGCCAATAGTCCTTGGGGCATGACATCGGGCGTATTTATTTTTACCGATGAAACCACTCGTCCTGAAAATCATTTGCACGGGCGTATGTACTGGCACGAAGGCGGTGCTGTCTTTGAAGATTCCGCCACGGGCAGTGCCAACGGCTGTTTATTGGGTTATATTCTGAAAAATAAATACTTGGGCGAAGGCGAAGTTTATGCACGAGTAGAGCAAGGTTTTGAGATTCCGAGACCATCAATTCTGGAACTTTCAGGCAAGCAACTCCCTGACAATCAGTACATAATCAGAGTAGGTGGCAAAGTTCAAGCCGTAGCCACAGGAGAGTGGGGGATTTCCAATTAGCAGTTATCAATGAATAATTATCAGCAGAGACGTTTATTGCCATGACAGCGACAGAAGAAATGGAAGAATAGGGATTGTGTAAAAAGTAAAAAGTATAGAGTTAAAAGTTGAAAGTATTTTTTGCCGAATAATATTTCTTCTTAAAACTTTTAACTCATAGGCTTTAGACTTTTTACATAACCCCCCTCTTCTTCCATTTTACAGGCTATTTCTCTGAGGAATAAATCCAAGTGTATGGTAATCAGATAGTTGAAAATCGAAATGTTTTACCTACCACAAACATCAGAATCATTTTTTAATCAACCTGATATATTTGAACCTGTTTTGCAGGAATAACTCCTTGTAAAAAACCTCCTGATAAAGCTAAAGAGGCATTTCTTTGTTTAAATAGATTAGTGATTTTACCAGAAATGGCTAATCTATAATTCAAATTCTGACTCGCCGTTTTATGTAAATTAGAGATAATTACATACGTTTTTTTATTGTATTCCCAAACCGCAAGCCTAAGCCAACTATCTTTCCCAAGATTGATTTTCGACCTAATTCCATTCAAATAAATGTCCTTTAATTGATTAATTTCTTGGGCAGTTGCACAGGCTTCGTTCCATAGTTTTGGGGTAAAAGTCATTTTATAGTTGGGTATATCTTTGTCCACAATTGCCTTTTGTCCGAAAGTGTAATTAAGTACCCCTTTTGCTCCGTTTATGATTCCTGTGTAGGTCAGATTACGTAATTCATCAGCTTCCAAAAGTCTTGCTTTTTTGTCTTTACTATAACTCGCCCAAGTAAAAGTTTGTGGAATGGCAACCAATATTTTATTGAATTTTTTGAAATTTACTTCCTGAAAAGCATCTAATTCCCTTTCTGTTTCCAAAAGTTCTTCCTCTTTTGTAAATGCCTCCATTGCTTGCCCCCAACTATCAATTGGGTACATTTCAAAACTTAAAACATCTCCCGTTCCGAGCAATTCCTGGGGGGCAAGGGAAATCCCTTTTTCGTAATTTTGATAAACAGAAAGAAAAGTTTGAAGCTCAGGTTTTGTTGATTTTACAATTTTCTGCCTTTCAATGATATGTTCAATATTATTTTTTCCATTATTAGCATCATCCGCAATTGACCATCCCAATAATGCTGGGTGATTCATATACTTAGGTAGAGCCGAAACATCACCCATGCCAAATTTACCGAATCCATCGCCAAATTGAGCAATAATTTTTAAGCCTTTTCTTTGACATTGATCAAAAAACGGAAGGCTATTTGCGGAATCTTTAACGTCAATATGAATGGTATTAAATCCAGCCTTGACAATCAAATCTAACTCCTTATCGTCTGGGTTCAAGAGTGAGTCAGGATAGTAATAAAATCCAATCGGGAAAAATGGTTTTCCTTGATAATTGATACACTTTTCCGTTCTTTTTTGCTGTGCTTCGGATTGCGAAGAAAATGCTATCAAAATCGTAATTAATAGCACATAAAAATTTACATTTTTCATCGTGATAATTTTAAGATTATCGTAATTTACCAAAGTTTAATAATAGAATTATCCAAAATGTATCAAAGTGTATTAAGTGCGTAAAATAGTATCATTTATTGGCTTGGTCTATTGATATATTTGTTTAATGTAAGTTGCTTTTTATCATTAAAATTTCACAGAAATCTCAAATTAATATGGAGCAAAACTCTCTAAATCAACAAGTTGCCGTTATTACAGGAGCTGCTTCTGGCTTGGGATTCGCCATTGTCAAAAAACTTTTAATGCTTCATGTACGCATCGCCGCTTTCGACCTTGAAACTCGTGAACTTCAAGAATTTCTCAATGATAATTCATCCAAAATCAACTTTTATAAAATTGATGTAACCGATGAAATTGCCGTTGAAGAAACCATCAAATTGGTGGAGAAAGATTTTGGAACGATTGATATTTTGGTAAACTGTGCAGGCATAACTGGTAAAACAAATATCAAAAGCCATTTGACCGAAACTGAGAATTTGAAACGTGTTTTCGAGATAAATTTTATGGGTTCGTATTATACTTCCAAGTACGTTTTGCCCGTGATGTTAGCGAAAAATTACGGAAGAATTCTCCACATTGCCTCCATTGCGGGGAAGGAAGGAAACGCTGGAATGTTGGCATATTCTGCCTCAAAAGCCGCTGTGATAGGTATGACGAAGGTTCAGGGTAAGGAATATGCAGAAAATGGCATCACGGTAAACGCCTTAGCTCCTGCCGTAATTCAGACGGCTTTGGTGGACGCTTTGCCCGAAGAACAAGTGAAATATATGACGGATAAAATACCAATGAAACGTTGCGGAACTTTGGAAGAAGCCGCCAATTTGGTAACTTATATAGTGTCTCCCGAAAACAGCTTCACAACTGGATTTACCTTCGATTTGTCGGGTGGAAGGGCAACTTATTAACTACAAAATCATGAACAAAAAAACTGTCACAAGCGAAATCACGATTGGCGTGGTTGGACTTGGTTTGATGGGTTGTAGCATCACTACTTGCCTTTTGATGGCAGGACATAAAGTCGTTGCCATTGCTCCTTTGCCCCTCGATTTAGAAAATGCTGAGAAAAGAATCCGTGTACATTTACAGAAATCTTTGGAAGATGGGATGATAACACAACAGCCTGATTTCTACTTCAAACAACTCGTTATCACTGAAAATTATGAGCAATTAATGGATTGCGATATTGTGATAGAATGTACCCTTGAAAATATTGAAATCAAGCGATCTGTTTATGCTAAAATTGAGGCTGTTATCTCCCAAGAGGCAATTTTGACAAGTAATACCTCTGCCATTCCCATCAGTATTTTGCAAGGAGAAGTGAAATATCCAGCCCGTTTTATGGGTCTTCATTGGGCTGAACCTTCGCATACAACTCGCTTTTTAGAGATAATTTGTGGTGAAAAAACCAATGTTGAAACGGCAGAATATCTTTATGAAGTATCGCATCAATGGGGAAAAGAACCCACACTGGTTCGGAAGGATATTCGGGGTTTTATCACCAATCGCCTTATGTATGCAATGTATCGAGAGGCTTGTTATTTGGTTGAAAACGAGTACGCCACCATCGAGGATGTGGACAGGGCTTGTAGGAATAATCCTGGATATTGGATGACTTTGGTAGGCGTTTTCAGGTGGATGGACTTAACGGGAGTGCCTGCTTATCACACAGTTATGAAGGATTTATTGCCAACTTTGAATAATCAAACCACTATCCCAAAACTCATTGATGACGTAGTTCAGTCGGGTGGAAAGGGCGTTTTGAATGCCAAAGGATTTTACAAATACACCGAAGAAGAAGCCAAAATGTGGGAAGAGACTTTCCAAGAATTTAGTTACGAAATCAGGAATTTAGCCTTGAAATATCCCGCCGATATTGTGGAGCAAAAATTGAAAGCGAAGAAAGAATTGGAGTAGCATTGTTATTGAAGCTGTTTAAAACTTCACCAGATGGTGCGATGAGAACACCGACCATGGAAGAGGAAAGTTTAAACAGCTTCAATAAATAACAATTAATGTTTCGGTATTTTTAATAGTTTTTATTTCCCATTTTAGAGCGAGCGTCACGAAACCTAAATCCCCTTCTACACCACCAGTTCATTCCTCCCAGTCTTCAAAGCCATTCTCTTCCCTTTCCAAACCAACCACCCCGTAACATTTTTCGGAAGATTAATTTTGGCTTCTAATTTTCCATTTTTTTGTGTAAAATCCACTTCTATACCCCCTTGAATGGTATAATTTGTCAAAGATAAATTCGCTAAATCGCCTAATTGTGGACTGATTTCTACTTCTGAATATCCCACTTTCAAAGGTTTGATTCCTGCCATGTCCATATACGCCGAGAACATCGGAGAGATGGACGCATGACTCCATTGGTCGTTACTGTCTGGGCGAACTTCTATCCATTCTGCCATCGTGTTGTTTTTCTGAACGGATGGCGAATTGTACCAATCGTTCCTAAATTCATTTAAAATCACGTCCATTCTTCCTCCTTTTGCTAATGCCCAAAAACGCCAAATAGCATTCGTAACGTAGGAAATCCCTAAATTTGAGGGTTTTTCCGCTAAGATTTTTACGGAATTATTGTCTTGTTTATTGGGATTGAGTTCGTACAAAACGCCCATGCCCAATGTACGGTCACAGTGACGAATTTCTCCTTCGGCTTGTTGCCAAGGTTTGTTGCAGACCCACGTTTGCAGGGTATTATCCCAGAATTTCTTTTGAGTAGCTGCCAATACTTTATTGCCAAATAAGGTAACTTCTTTGGCAAAATTTGCATCGTTCATCGCTTCCGCAAGCATTGGTAAAGCCCGTAAGCACATCGCAGATACGTACAAACTAAACGCACATTCTTTATGTTTCTGGGATTTGTAGGCAGTATGGTCTATCCAAACCGTCGGAATTCCTAAATCCTCAACGGGCATTGTTCCTTCTGGTTTTTGGAGGTTTTTTAGGTAATAAAAAAACTTTTTGAGTCTTGGATAAACTTCTTTGAGGGCAGATTTGTCGGCAGTATATTGATAATAATACATACAGTCGAAATTGAAGCCCACGCCGTGGTCGAGCAGAGGTCCCCAATTGGTGATGCCAATTTCCCTTTCGGTAAGCCGACAAAGACGGTCATAAGCGGGCCAAGTGTCCAAGAAAAAACCTGCCTCCGTGATTCCCTGACTGTACGTATTGAGGAAACGAGCAAGAATCGGTACTTCGCCAAATCCTCTGAAAATGGCATGAACCATGTGTCCCAAGTCGCCACTGTATTGTTGGCGTTCACGTGCCATGCCGTCCACGATGGTTTCTTGGGTATTGTTGTAAATCGTGTTGAGACAGGCAGAAAATAGTTTCTCCAATTTCCTATCCGAACACTTCAATTGAGGCGGATTCGTAAACGGATATTCACGCCTACGAATGCCTATATTCGAGATTTTGACCGATTTTTCAGTATTCCGAACGTGTAATTGCAACCACTTAACACTCTCATAATCAAAGACTTCAAAGGTGTTTTTGCCTTCTTTACAAATAAATTTCGTCCATGAATTAAAGTGCGTATTAATCAAAGCGTATTTGCCATTTATCTCGTGTCCTTCATGCACCAATAACTCAACGATTGTACCTTCGGGGGCTTCGATAGTGAAGTACGGAAAGCCAACTGACTGGCTCTCAAATTCAAAAGTCATAACTGCCGTATGCCCCGATTTCGGATTAACAACATATTGATTATCAGTACTTTGAACTGATACTTTTTCTCTGATAATGTCATAAGAAATATCATCTGGCATATTAAATTGGAAATATTCATCCGTTGAAACTTTCCATTTCAAATACATTTCTTCTGATAATTTTTGGATGCCGACCTTGTTCTCTTTCAACATTCTTACACTTCGCTGACGAAGTTCGGCTTCCTTTATATTTCCCCCACCTGAGTCGTACAGATAGTCCCTTGCCCATGAGGCAATTATGGGTTTGTTGGCGGCTGCCCCTGCAATTTCAGCCGCATTCAACCATGCCGAATCTTTGGGTTTTAGCGTATTCCAATCGGTGGGATAAAGCCTTGCATCAAATTCTTCTTGCAATGACCTCAAATACCAACGTTTGTACTGTCCTGGTTTCCAGGCACTTGCCACTTTCACTTGCCATGTGGTGTCCGAAACGATAGTCTCTTTTTTACCCGAAGCATATTCTAATTGTAAGTAAAAAATGAACCCAGGTTTCCCAATCGGCATTGTGCCATCACCAAAGCCATAATAAAGCACCTCCGAACCAATGACGTTTTCGCCAAGGGTGAGTTTATTCGTAAAATCAATTGGGTCAGCCTCAGACCATCTGGGGTCAAAAGGGGCAGGACCCCATTGGATTCTTTGGGAATTGAGGTATAATTTATAGCGACTTTCACCCAAAATCCAGCCTGTTGCTTTGGTGGGAATCTCGGTTAGAGAAAAAGTTTTTCTGAAAAATAAAAAAGTATTGTGAAGTGTTCTACCAGAAGGCAACCAAATCCATTTGGCAGGCGATAAATCTAAGGATTTACCATAAGTTTGGAAGTTTGAATCTTCCACCAAAACCAACTTATCAGGCGAAATAGAAGCAAAAGAAGGCGTTTTGGGAAGCATCAATAAAGAACTTCCTGCCAAGGTACTTTGTAAAAAATGACGACGATTTGATTTCACGGAGGGACGATTTAAGCCTAATGGAATAGACAAAAATATATAAATTATGGAGAATCGCTATCTTGGGTTGATTGGTTGAAAAAGTAGTACCTCCTCAAATTTAGTTTTGAGAAGGTGTTTACTATCCATAAATTGCACTCGACTAATTGGAGTTTTTTAACATTGACACTCCTCTCACTCCCTCGCAATCGGGTCAGGTTTGCCATCGGGGTCGTTAATGGCTGTTCCTCTTTTGGGTATTTTTACACCACGAGTTAATAATAGTCCTGCTACGTGCGGTGCTGCCATCGAAGTACCTGAAAGTGTGGCGTATCGTCCATTTGAATAAGTCGAAAGTACTCTCACTCCGTAAGCTGCTACATCCACCGAACTTCCATAGTTTGAAAACGAAGCAAAACGGTTTGAGCTATCTACTGCCGAGACCGTGAAAACGTTGGGATGATTGGTACGTGCAGGTGAATATTTTTCTACGTCTTCACTTTCATTTCCTGCCGCAATGGCAAATAAAATTCCTCTGTTAGCGGCGTTCGTGATTTCCCTTTCGAGGGTTGCAGAAACACCCTCACCTCCCAAACTCATATTGACCACATCGCCAGCTTTACTATTGGTATTGACATGACGAACTGCCGCAATGACACTCGAAAGTCGCCCTTCGCCCAATTGATTAAATACTTTCAGGGCAACCAATTTCACATCTGAGGCAATTCCAAGTAAGCCAACGGTATTATTTTTTGCTCCGATGATTCCCGCTACGTGTGTACCGTGTCCGTTGAGATCGTCGGCTGAGGTTTGTCCCGTCACAAATGAAAGACTTTTGGCATTATCTACATTCAAATCAGGGTGGTCGAGGTCGATACCTGTGTCTATAACCCAAGCTACTTTTGGCGAAATTTGTCCGATTTTTCCGTAGCCTGTTTTTCGTACACTCCATGTTACTGAACGTGGTGCAACTACATCAACACAAGCACAAATACTTAGGATTCGGTCTGGTTCAACGCTTTCAATATTGCGGTCAGCTTTGATTTTGGCAAGCTCATTATCTTCCAAATGAGCCATCAGGAGGGTTTTCTCACCTTCCATAACCATCTCAATAGCCGATTCATCAATGTTAAGATTCTTGATGGATTGCTTGATTTCAGTATCCGCCATGCGAGCCGATTTTGAACCAGAACGATAAGTAATGATGTATTCTTCGGGAATAATTTGTCCGTTCAAAGCAGAAGCCTTCACCAAACAATCATCTGGAATAATAGCCTCAATTTTTTCGGTTTTGCAGGATTCGACAATCAAAATAATTGCCAAGAGTGGCAGTAGGATTTTTACTAAAATTCTCATACGTTTTTGTGTTAATAATTAAGAAATTTTAGTAATTGTTGGGCATAACAAAAGGAGAGTTTGAGTTGTTTATGAAAATATATAAATCATTTATAAAACTAAAAGTAGCATGATAGAAAAAGAAAATCTTAAAGAAATGACAGAACCCGAATTACGGAAGAAAAATTCTAATCTTAAAATATTTCAGAAAGTCCTATTAGCTTTGGGTGTATGTATTACGGTATTTTATTTCTTTCAAATTGGATATGCAGTTGGGAAAGATACTGCCACTGGTGTATTTGATAAGCCCAATAGTGGCACATTTTTTCTGTCGTTGTTTGCCATCATCATCGCTAATTCTTCTATCGGAAAAAAGATAAAATCAGTGGAACAGGAAATGAAAGAAAGAACTGAAAATCAATGATTTATTGACCGAGTTTTTTACATCTGTTAAAGATTTGACAACTTTCAAAAGTTGTCAAATCTCGAATCAAGCCAATAGCTGACAGCCAACTGCCAATAGCCACTCACTACCAAACTTTTGCCGCCTTCAAAACACCATCTTGTAAACCCGCAAATGTATTAGGATAACGCAATTTTGGAGCGGTTATTTCATCTAAAACTGCAATATCTTCGGCTGAAAGTTCGAGTTCTGCACCAGCCAGATTAGCGGCAAATTGTTCGGCTTTACTGATGCCTACCAACACGGTTGAAACCACTTTTTTACTTAATAACCACGCAATCGAAACCGCTATGGGCGTGGTGTCGTATTTCTGAGCGATTTCCTTTACTTTATCCACCACATCGTATGCCCAATCACGGTCAAAAAGCCCTAAATCGAAGGTATTGAGGCGTGCGTCTTCGGGTTCGGGATCTTCACGAGTGTATTTCCCAGTCAGAAATCCACTACTCAACGGACTCCAAACCATCATACCCATTCCGTGATGAAGGCTCATGGGTACAAATTCTGCCTCCACTTCTCGATTCAACAACGAATAGTGCATCTGACTTGCCATGAAGGGCGAATAATTCAAATCTTTTTGACGTTGGAGCATCGTAGCGGACTTCCAAGCCGAGAAGTTTGAGATTCCCGCATAACGTACCATGCCCCGTTGTTGGATGTGTTCGATGGCTTTGAGAGTTTCGTCAATGGGCGTGATGGGGTCATCATTATGCAATAAAAAAACATCAATATAGTCCGTATTGAGCCTTACCAAACTTGATGTAACTTGTTCAATAATATGCTTGTAGCCAATGCCTGCATTGAACGCCTGATTACCTGCACGGAAGGAAGCCTTGGTTGAAATCAATACATCTTTACGACGATTGCCGAGGGCTTTACCCAATATTTCTTCGCTCACGCCTTCGTTGTACATATCGGCAGTATCAAAAATATTGATGCCTTTTTCGATACTCTCCGCCACCAAATCATTGGCTTTTTCTTGGTTGATGGTATATTTCATACCCCAATATTCACCCTCTCCGAAGAGCATACAGCCGAAGGTAAGTTCTGAAACGACTAATCCTGAATTTCCGAGTTGTTTGTATTTCATTTTCTGTAATGCGGTTCGTCGCCACGATTTATTTTGATGATGCAAAATTAGTTTTGTCGAGTAAGCTATTGATTATCCGTTTCATAGTAAAAAGGGTAAATTTCTAAGAATAACCCAGCCAAAACTGGCTGGGCTTTCTGAACTATGAATAAACCTTTACAAATCAGAACTTATAAAGGTTTGTAAGATTTATGCATACTGCAAATCCGCCAAGACGATTTTGCCATTCTGAATTCTGAACGTATAATTGGCACGCCAGCCGTTTGAAGTGGCAGGAGGAGGCGAAAAGTTGAGTAAAATTCTAATATCGCCATTGGGTAAAACCGTTTGTGAGATAAGCTGATAACGTCCACCTAAAACCTCATTGCGAGTCCAACGGGCGATATTTTCACGTCCACGAATCGAGCGACTGACATCAATGATTTCACCATTATCACTAAAAGAATCCGCTACTGCATTGGCATCATTTGCTACTACGCCTCTGAAATACGCCATGATTTCGTTGGGAACGGTGTTAAGAAAATCCGCATCTCCCAAACCAGAAATGTTTACTTGACTCGGAGGGGTTATTGAGTTTGTTGGAGCGTTTGGCTCGATGTTTTCCTCATTTGCTTGGCTACAAGAAGCCAACGTTAAACTCGAAGCTAATAAGCTGATTGTCAGAAATTTAATCGAAGTTTTCATGATTCTGATATGTTTAAAAAGTTTATTGATGAAATGATTTTTTACTATATATAACGACCTAAAACGTTTGTAATCAAGTCGTTTTGAATAGTGTATTCGTAGTAAAATCTCTCTGAATAACTACTCGTTCTGAATTCATATTCTATTCTGATTACGTTCGGATTTTGAGCATTCGCTGTGAGACGAGTTTCGGTATAACGCCCCCTTGCTCTGATTACTTCGGGCGTAAGAAAGCGACTCATAATATCGTTTCGACCATTATAAATTCTACCCACACTATCAAAAATGGCATTTTCAGAAAAAGCATTGGTAGATTCTGTTTCGTTACCCGCATTGAGTGCGTTTGTCAATCTACGTGCGGTATTGACCAAATTTTCATTTACTCCCGCTGGAATCGAAATCGTTGTTCCTACTCCCGCCTGAATCTGTGCCGAAGGCGTTGTTGGTTGTTCAGGGTTTACACTTTCTTGTTGGCAAGAAGTAGCTGCCAATGCCATTGCGACTAAAAGGATGATTGAAGTTTTCATGTTCTTGATTTGTCTAAAAGTTTATTGATGAAATGTTTTTAAAATTGCCCCCTTGCCTTTCGCAAGACTCAGGGGCTGTGGTTGGGTTTTGTTAATTTCTGGTTTTACAAGTATCGGCTGCCGTGCGAGCGTTTACTTGTGAGTCTTCTTGTGGAGTTACGTTTTCACTTCCACACGAGGCTAAGGTGAAAAACATTCCTAATAAGAATACAGCGAGCGAAATTTTTGCGAGACTTTTCATGATTGACATTTGATTTAAGTTTGTGAATGATTGATAATCGTTGTCTTTAATGACGATACAAAGTTCAGTCAAAAATCAAAGTCCGTAAATGTGAAGATTAAAGCAAGAAGGGTAAATTTCTAAGAAGATTATTTTTTATGGAGTTGAAAGCTAATGTTTTGTGGTAAAATTCTAAGATTAGTTATATCTTGGCTATCTGAGCCTTATACTCTTGCGGAGTCAAATCTGTATGTTTTTTAAAGAATTTAGAGAAATTGGAAGTGTCTTCAAATAACAGATAATAAGCTACTTCCTTTACCGAAAGGTCGGACTGATACAATAAATATTTGGCTTCTTGAATGACCCGTTCTCGAATCAAATCCCCCGCCGTGATGCCTGTTTCAGATTTGATAACATTGCTCAAATAATTAGGGTGAACCGCCAACTGGTCGGCATAGAAGGGAATGCCTTTTTGAGCAATAAAATGCTTTTCGACCAAAGCCTTAAATGTATCCGCTAAATTTTTTGAGACCGAAACTTCCGTATTCTCAATTACCTTCTTTCGGATTCTTTCGGACAGATGCAGCATCTCGGTAATGTACAATCGAATCAAATCATCGCTAAATTCATCATTTCTCTCAAATTCAACTTCAATTTTCTGAAAAATACCATAAATCATATCAGATTCTTCCTCACTCAGGTACAAATAATGTGGTGCATCAAACTGAAAAAAGGGGCTTCTTTGCACCAATCTTTGCAAATTGGGCTTGGTTTCAATAAAATCTGGACTGAAAGAAATATAGTAACCCGTAGCATCGGCTGTCCAGTTTTTAGCCGAATGAATTTGCCCGATGGGCGTACTCCAAAGCGTGTTCGGTTTGATTTCATAGGTATTAAAGCCATCCATCTTTATCGCTGAACCTGTGCGGACAATACTCAAAAAATAGAAATTATAACGATTGGGAGGCAACTCCTGACCAATCACCCTAATAGCATATTCAGTTCGATGAATCCTGAAAAATTTAGTAATCGGTGGCAACTCAATACGAGCATCCAAGTCTTCCCGATTGAGTTTATCTCGTTTGGTAAAACTTTTATAGAATGAATCAAGGTCGTTGAGGGGGAGTTGGTTTTCGGGCATATCAATAATTTTACTGTTTACCATAAAACCAAAATTTACAGAAAAAGTTAAACGTAAACTTACAAGAGATTGATGCAACTAAAACGGTGAATCTTCCAGACTGGTATGTCCGTGAATATACCCTCCACAGCCATCAAGCTGATGCTTTTGGATTCTGACTTACTTTTCTTACCCTAACTACTATGCAAAGTCACAGGACAAAAGCGTTTGCTTCTTCCTGAATCGGCGTTTGCAACAAACATAAAAAGTCCTACCCCGCAACTAATTTTCCTACAAATTCTTAATTTCACAATCATTTCTATTTAAAATCGTTATAAAAAAAACGAAACTACCTATCTTGTGGCAAAAAAATTACCAACTATGCAAACTGTGCGTAAAACCATATATTTTCTCTTGCTCGGAGCAACGCTTTCGAGCTGTAATTCCGCTTTACAGAAGTTCAAAAAAGGACAAAAAAAATTCGAGAATGGCGAGTATGAACTGGCTATTAAGGATTTTCAGAGTTCTTTGGCGGCTAATTATTCTCCTGCCAATAACAATTATCTCATTGCGGAATCTTACCGCTTATCTAACCGCCCACTCCAAGCGGTTGATTATTACGAAAAAGCTCTAACGGCAGGTTGCAAGGAAAACGATTTACGTTTTCATTATGCTTTCGCCCAAAAAGCTCAGGGTAAATACCAAGAGGAGGCTCAGAATTTAGAGAAATATTTGAGTGGCGTTCCAAGCAAGGAGTATAAAAATAGGGCTCAGACCGAGTTGGATTTAATGCCAGAGATTGAAGCTCTGACAAAACGCAAAACGTACATTGAAGTAAAATCTGTTGGGGTGAATACTTCGGAAACAGAGTTTGCCCCAATCCTTAGAGATAACTCATTGATTTTCTCAGCTTCACGTAAGAAAACTATTTACCCAAATAATGGATTGCCTTATTTGGGGCTGTATCGTGCAGCATTGAATTCACCCACAGAAACTGGAAATGCTGAACTTTTCAGTCCTGCAATTTTCAAAGGTAATACCAATGAAGGTACGCCAGCGTTCTCGAAAGACGGAAAATTAATGGTTTTTGCCAGAGGAAATACGGGTAAAAGAGGTGCATCTTCTCCAGATGTAGATTTGTATATTTCCAGAAGTATAGACGGTGTTTGGTCTGAACCCGAATTGATTGAAGCCCTGTCCGATTCTTTGTCTTGGGATGGTTGCCCAACGTTTTCGGCAGATGCCCGCACCTTATATTTTGGCTCGAATCGTAAAGGTGGAAGAGGGGGTATAGACATTTATCGTGCTACTTTAGACAATTCTCAGCGTTTCGGAAAACCTATTAATTTGGGTGGTGAAATCAATACTTTAGGAGACGAAATGTTCCCTACCGTTACGCCAGAAGGAAAATTATACTTTTCATCAGATGGTCATGCAGGTTTGGGAGGGTTAGATTTATATTTGGCTACTCGAAAAGATGGAAATATTGTTGTGGAACATTTGGGCATTCCTATCAATTCAAGTCTTGATGATTTTGGATTAGTGGCAATAGATTCGACTAAAGGATATTTTGCCTCAAATCGTGTAGGCGGACGTGGCGACGACGATATTTATTTCTACGAAAACACTCAGCCTGGCAAGAAATTCACGGAAATCCCACCAGTTGTTACCAAGAAAGATGAGGGCAAAAAAACGATTCGTTACTTTTTGGCAGGAATCGTATCTGATGGTAGCAACGCCCCTTTAGATTCTGTGAGAGTCACAATTTTGAACAATGAAGGTGGTGTAGCAATTGATGAAATCTATTCAAATGCTGGTGGAAATTTTGGAAAAACCAAGTTGGAAGAAGGGAAAAGTTATTCTGTTTTGTTGGAAAAAAAGGGCTATCTCGCTAAAAGAGAGAGCTTTACGATGGTCGGCAAAGCTATTCCTTTAGAAAAATTAACCAAAGCCGAAAGCGATACAACATTTTATATTAATGCTATTCTGGATAAGCCAACAACTGGGATTGAAATCTCTAAGCAGTTCAACATCGCTCCGATTTACTATGATTTGAATCAATCTGTTATTAGAATAGATGCTTCGGTAGAATTGGATAAAATTGTACAAGTACTTTTTGATAATCCAACAATCAAATTAGAGTTAGGTTCACATACAGATTCTCGTGCAACTTTTGAATACAACATTAAGCTATCTCAACGTCGTGCAGATGCTGCGGTGGCATACATTATTTCAAAAGGAGTGACCCCAGACAGAATTGTTGCCAGAGGTTATGGCGAAAGCCAGTTGATAAATACTTGTGCTGATAATGTAACTTGTTCAGAAGAAGAACACCAAATGAACCGCCGTACAGAATTTAAAGTAATTGGGGTGAAATAGAGGTGATTTTAAAATAACCGCAAAGACGCTATGGACGCTATAAAAAAACTTCCGTCTTTCCGTCTTTGCGGTAAAATCAGTTAGTTTATTAACCTTTCATTCTCTCCACAAACTCTGTCGTCCACAAAATTTGTGCATCTGTATCGGGTACAGAAATCCCCCTAATCTTGGAAATTTTATCAAAAGATTGACTAACTGACAGTTGCCCATTCTTTACCAAAACGCTTGCTGTAATGATAGATACTCGCCCAATTCCTCCCCGACAATGCAATAAAACTTTTTGTCGAGATTCGATTTTTTCTGTAATAACTCCCACTAACTCTTTGGTTTTCAGGTAACTATCTGGTACTTGTCTGTCTTCAATAGGAAATTTTATAAAATCAAAGCCTTCTCTTCTGCAATCCATTCGCTCGTATTCCAAGTCCAATTCTTCGTTTTCTTCATCTGTCAAAAAACTTACAATTGTATTTACTTCTAATTTTTTCCAATGTGCTATTTCTTCCATCAGTTCGTCCCCACCCAAAGGTCTGGACATGATACCTAAGTGTTCTTCAATCCAAAATATTCTTGTTTTCATGTATTTTTTTGTCGTATTTTTAGCAAGATAAGGATTCTTAATGTTAGGAAAAATTTAACGATGAAACAACAAACTATCTATGAAGTAGCCGTCATCTCGATTGGCGGATTAAACACACTCCGACAAAAAGAGACTGTCAAAAGTTATTTCTCGAATCTCAGTAAATGCCTCGACCAACTCCAGACTGCCTTATTGGTCAATGGTTGGGAGTCAAAAATCAATTATACAGCTGTTTACAGGAGTCTGCAAGCCAAACAAAAATTTGTTTCAGAATTTAGTGTTGGAGGGAATAAAATTTTTCGAGTAGAAATTATTCCCAAAATCATCAACCCCGCCTTGTCCATGTTGGGAGTAGAAGAAAAACCAAAATGAATGATTTCTTTGTTTTCGATGTTTGTTTTTTCGATGTCCGATTTTCGAGGTTCGATTTTCGGATGTCCGAACATCAAGCAACGAAAAATAAAAAACGAAAATCGAACCTTGACAAACGAAAAACGAAAAAATGAAAACCCTGAGATACTTTTTCTTGATTGTTGACATCAGTTTTATTGCGTATTGGCTCATTACTGCACTGCATCTTATTCCAGCCGAATACCTATACAACGACTATACCAACCCGATTTTGACCAACTGGAACTGGTCGTTTTTTCCCTTGGATATGCTGGTTTCTGGTTCTGGACTTTACAGTATTTATCTGTTCCGAAATAGTAATCCCAAATGGCAAGTTTTTGCTTTGATGTCCCTGATTTTTACAAGCGTATCGGGCTTACAGGCTATTTCTTACTGGGTTTTGGCTCATGATTTTGATATGTCTTGGTGGATTCCCAATCTATTTTTACTGATTTATCCTTTATTTTTCCTACCAAATTTGGTAAAAAAACTAAGTAACAAAAACTGATTTTTCATGTCCTCAAAAAAGAAAATATTAGCAATTTGTGGAAGTACAAGGCAAAATTCCAGCAATTTGGAATTACTTTTTGCCATTGCAGAAATGATGGAAGAACAAATAGAACTCATTATGTCTCAGCCAATTGGAGAACTTCCGCAGTTTAATCCTGATGATGATAACGAGAACGTTTCTGAAAAAATTACTGCTTTCAGAAATCAGATTCGTGCTTCGGACGCTGTGCTTATTTGTACGCCCGAGTACGCAATGGGCGTGCCAGGGACACTCAAAAATGCCATAGATTGGACAGTAGCATCAATGGAGTTTTCTCAGAAACCGACAGCACTGATTACCGCAGCAACTTCTGGCGAAAAAGGACACCAATCACTCATGGAAACTTTACAGGTAATTGAAGCAAAAATTGATACCAAAACAGCCTTTGTTATCTCTTTTATAAAAACTAAAGTGAAAGACAAAAAAATTATTGACTCAGACACTTATCTGCAAGTACAAGTCCTTATGAATGAGTTAGTTAAGGATTAAGTTAAAGATAGGTTTCAACAATTTAAACATAGAGATTTAGAGAAATAGAGTTGGTTTTTTGTTTTTTCTCTAATCCTCTATACCTCTAAGTTTTATTTGGGTAGCGTCTAAATATTTCTGCTTGTGAAATTTTGTCATAAGTTACTTTTCCCTGTTTCTAAAGAGATTTTAGACTAAGGTTTTATGCTGAATTTAGACAATAAAAGCCTAATCAAACCATATAAAGTCAGCACGAGAATTGCACCAAGCGTCAGCCATTTTAATAGCTTTGCTACCTCACAAAAAGTAGCAACTGAGTGCGACTGAGAAGGGTAATTTTTCAGGAGAAAAACGATAGAAAAATTTTCAAGACAATCGAAAATTAGTGTAAAAAATGGAAGAATATTTAGTGTAGAAAAGGGCGTATAGGCTTTGTTTCGATACAAAAGTGACAAAATTATACTGAACAAAAAAGCGTAAATAATCGGATAGGCAATGTCCGTTGTCAGTTCCGTTTGGGCGTAATATACACGAGCAGTATCACCATAATCAGCCACCATTTGCAAGGTTTTCTCAGGATTAAAACCAACCGTCAAATCAATCACATCTATTTTTTTACCAGCCAATTCATTGATTTTTTCGGCTGCATTCTTCAAAAAATATCCTGCAAACACCATATAAATTAGCAAAAGCCCCAAAAGTATTTTCCAATTAGCAACTCTGTAAAGCGTATTCGACAGTTTTTTCATGGTTTTGATTGTTTGAGTGGAGTTAAGATTCACTAAATATACAAAAAAGCCTTCACAATTGAGTTTTGAGAAGGCTTTTTGGAATTTGGAAAAAAAATTTGACAATAAATTTGTTGCTAAAAAGCTTTGACAATAAAAATGTAGTCAAAATAACAACCCCTCACTTTCCACTTCAATAAATTCGGATTTTTCGCCATCACAGACGGGGCAGCAATAGCTTGAGGGCAAATTGGCAAACTTTACGCCCATTGGTATTTCATTGACTGAATCTCCGAATCTTTCATCGTAAATGGTGAAGCAAGTTTTGCATTGATGGATTTTAACTATCTGTAAATCAGATACTTTGCGTTCTTTTGGTTTCGGAATGGCAACTTCTTGTCTGACATTTTGGGCATAAAAACGCTTGGATAACCGTTGTAAGATTTCGGGTACGTGGGCTTTGTTGACTCCTTTTTCAAACAAAACTAATTCACGGGTATTGGGGTTGAAATCGGTGGTGTGGTAAATATCAAAAACGCTGAGAATGCCTTTCAGAATTGCCCGTTTTTTGATTACTACCGAACCAAAAACCTCTGATTTTGAACGGGTCTGCACCGCAAAACATAGCCCGAAAGTACGGACATCATAATCATCAAATTCTCTGATAATGGCTTTTTTTAAACTCAATCCTTCTGGAGAATGATCTTCTACTTGCCAGTTCAACTCGTTAGCGGCATGGCGAACGTTTACTCCAAATTTACCCAAAAGGGAATCCCATTTTTGTCGGTCTTGATTTTCTATGTTTTTGATAATCAGAGACTTCCATGGCGTAGTGCATATCTGTCCGACTTTAGTTTCTACGCAAACTTTACAAATTTCTTCCAGAAAATCTATCGTAAAAGTCTCATTTCTACGATAAATTCCGAGCCAAGTTTTTGCCCCGTACCGATTGAAACCTTCATAATAAGGCAATGAAAATTTAGGTAATTGCAAATCTGATAGAATTACTTGCGAGATAATCTCGCCCTTGGCAATGACGGCTTCGTAAACTTCATTTTCATTCATTTCGCCACCATTCAAAATCACTTCTTCAATTCGCTGACAAACTTTGGGGATTTCGAGGGTATAAATCAAAATCGGGAAACGAAAGATTTTGTTCGATTGCTTGAAGCGTACATAACAGTACCAAAAATTCTGGGTTTCGGAGGCAATGAAATTGAGATTTCCTGTAAAAAATGGCGTAAAAGATTGGAAAGAATCCGAAATATTGACTTTGAGTTTGGGCTGATACTCGAATCCATCAAAAATATCTTGGTAAATTCCTTCCGAAAGCCACTGTCCAGTCGGGAAAACTTCTTCGGCACAATACGAGGAAATGATATTGGGAAATTGGTCAGATTCAAGCTCAAAATCAATTTTTAGCTGCTTCAATTGTGTCTTCAGTTCCAAAATCCCACTGCCTCGCACGGTTTCAGATTTTACCCACATCAACAGTTGTTGCCTTGCCCCAAAGCTGAGTTCTCTTACGCCCGCTTCACGTGCAGCCGCCAGTACTTGAAGGAGTGTCCCAGGCGAGATGATTCCGCCTCTCAGATTGATTTTTAATAATGAATAATCTCTCATATTTCCTATTTATGATTAGTCCCAACTTAGTTAGAACTACTTAACAATTTGATAATCAATTACATATAACTATTTTTAGATTAAATATAAATCTCATTTTTGAAATATCACTATCTAAAGAAATTGCATTTTTTTTAGAAGAACTTTCTCGATTTTATACAAATTTAACCTACCAAACACTTGACTTTGTGAAATGCTTCTATAACTTCACCCCATCATTCGGATGATATGAGTAGAAGTTCTGGTACTAAACAAGACGTTGTTTCCCTGAATTGTTCTACTAAAAACAGGTAATCATTTTGGAGAAAATGCACATATTTCAAAGAAAATTCGCTTAGAAATATGACCTTGAATTTGTTGAATGTTGAAAAGGAGATTGTTGTCAATAATGGGTTTCAACAATATAACATTTACAGTTTTCAAGGATGCCACCAAGTGATTACAATTATTTTCACTCTAAAAAAATCATAGAAATAGAAACTCAAGCATTTATATATGTTTCTATTAGTGTAAAACAATTATGAAGACAAATTTCATCAAAACTTTAGTGCTGGGAGTAGCCCTAAGTTTCATTACAAATATCGTTGTGTTGGCAAATGGACCTGAGTCAGTTCCTGTAAAATCCAAAATTGCACAAATCAATAATTCTTTGAGTTTTAATGTTTGGGTAGAAAACCTTGCTAAGAAAAAGGTTATGGTGTTGGTTTCGGACAAAGACGGTATTGAATTTTACCGTGAATATTTGAATGACAAGACGGACAAATTTGCAAAAACCTTCGATTTGTCGAACTTATCTGATGGTACATACTCGATTTCAGTGATTTCACAGAATAGAGATGTTGTTGAAACTAAGACTTTTAACATCAAAACAAGTGTGGTCGAAAGCCGTAAAGTTGAGATTGCTGGATTGTAGATAAAAACCTCACCCCCCAGCCCCCTCTCCTGCTGAGAGGGGGAGCTAACAGTCAGCGAGTTAGCTCCCCTCTCAGCAGGAGCTACGGTTTATACACAAGTCTATAAGTATTTGATAATAAGTTAGTTAGTCTCGCCAAATGCTCCCCTTCTCAGCAGGAGAAGGGGTTGGGGGATGAGGTTAAATGGTTATTTTTAGAGAAAAACTAACAACTTTACCCAGTTTTTTGCTAATTTATTTAGAAGAATATGAACCAGAAAAACTTGTGTATAAACCGTAGCTCAGCAGGAGAGGGGTCGGGGTTGAGGTTATTTTCTAAACCTCAACCAACTCTTCCTTCAAAGCATTTTCGAGAATCGCCCTAACTTCTGGGCGGCAACTTCCACAACCTGTACCTGCACCTGTCTGCGTACATAAGGCGGTAAAATCTTTACAACCTGCTGATATACAAGACTTTAAATTTCCTTCGCCTACATTATTGCATGAACAAACTAATTTGCCCATCACAGGGTCGGCTTTCTTTCCACTTCTCAGAAGTTCTAATCTTTTATCGGATAATTCTATGCCGTTGGCAATTAAATCTTTGAATTCCAAGAACTCAGATTTATCCCCAATCAAAATTGCACCAACCAATTTATCGTTGTGAATGATACATTTTTTATAATATCTTTTGGCTTTGTCAATAAAGGTAATCTCCTCATAATCAGACGATTTAGGCGTTTCTATCATGCCCATTGAGCATAATTGTACACCCTGAATTTTCATGATATTTACCGACAATGAACCTTTGTAATAACTCGCCCAATCGCCCGCAATGTACTTCGCAATTGTGTCCGCTTGTTGTTCGGCGGCGGCGGTGATTCCCCACATTTCGCCATTCCATTGAGCAATTTCTCCTGCCGCAAAAATGTCAGGGTCAGAAGTTTGGAGATAGTCATTCACCACCACACCACGATTTACTTCCAATCCACAAGCACGAGCAATTTCAACATTTGGCGAAGTTCCGATGGCAAAAACGGCTACTTGTGCCTCAATTTTTCGTCCAGATTTCAAGCGAACTCCCTCAAATTTTTCTGTTCCGTAAAAGGCAGCAACTTCATCATTATAATACACATCAATACCCAAATTCACGATTTCTTCATGCAATAAATCAGAGCCTAACTGGTCTAATTGTCTATCCATAAAACGGCTAATGCGTTGAACAATAGTCACTTGCACATTTATTTCACGCAAAGATGCCGCTAATTCTAAACCCAAAAGACCACCGCCTACAATAAGAGCATGGGGGACAAAAACCCCATCCCGACCTTTCCCTTGATGGGAAGGAGTAAGGAATGGCATCAAACTATCAGCATCCAAACGAGAACGCATATTGAAAATCCCAGGGATTCGTGGTACAGACGGAGGCATGAACGCCCGTGAACCCATGCCCAAAATCAGGCGGTCGTACGTGTGTTCATCTCCGTTGGAATCTATGACGACTTTATTTTTTCTGTCAATATTTACAATCTCTAAACCTTTGTGAACCAGAATGTTAGCTTCTGTAAATTGGTCTTCACGGAGTTTAACTAATTGCTCCCACTCCTGAGCCCCAGAGATATAATCGGGCAACATCACACGGTTATAAAATGGATAAATTTCCTTTGAAAACACGTGAATTTCGTCCGTTTTATTCAGATTTCTATACGAATTAATGAATCCCAATCCCGCAGAACCTGCTCCGATGATGATAATTTTTTCTACGGGTTTCTCATACACTTTGATTTGAACGGCTGAAAACTTAAAATCAGGTTCTTTCGAGCGTGCATCCACGAGCGTATTTGTGAGACTGTTTGTTCTACCAAAAGCACTTCCTAAAATTTTTCCGAAGTGCATCGGCATAAAACAAACACCCTGTTTGATGTCTTCGGTGATTTTAGCTTTTACCTGATTCTTACCTCTAATGGTCTCAATTTCAACTACTTGCCCTTCTTTTATTCCTCTTGCTGACGCATCTTTTGGATGAATTTCGATATAAGGTTGAGCGATATGTTGATTCAATTTGTTAACCTTTCCCGTTTTGGTCATCGTATGCCATTGGTCACGGATACGCCCTGTCGTGAGGATTAGTGGGAAATCTTCATTCAATTTTTCTGATAAATTTTCATCAGGAACAGCGTGGATTTTTGCACGTTGGTTTGGGGTGTAGAATTTGGAATCTGTGAAAAGACGTTCTGTTCCGATGTTCGATGTTCGATTTTCGATTTTCGGTTGGGAACTCCGAACATCTAACATCGAATTACGAACATCGAAAAAGGGCCATTGAATGCTTCGATTCTCCTTCAAATATTCATAACTCACCCCCGAAATATCAATATTCGTTCCCTTCGTTGAAAGCACGTGTTCGTCGTATATCTCACTGTTATTCAGGTAGTTAAATGATTTTCCGAAACCCATTTTTTCGGCAAAACGTTTGATGATTTCTGTATCATCTAAGGCTTCGCCTGGGGCATCAATCACTTTTGGAAGGAATGTAATTCTTCTTTCTGAGTTGGTAAAAACTGAATTTTTCTCTGCCCAAGTCGCCGCAGGAAGGACTACATCGGCATATTTTACGGTGTCTGAACGGTTTGAAATATCTTGAACGACTACGAATTTAGCATTTTGCAAACCCTTTTCTACCATATTCAAATCGGGCAAACTCACCATTGGATTTGTCGTAACAATCCAAATTGCCTTCATGTGTCCATCCGCAAGAGCTTGGAACATCTCGGTTGCCGTGAAACCAGGTTTATCCGAGATTTTTGTACCGCCCCAAAACGCCTGAACTTCCTCACGGTGGGTAGGATTCAATAAATCTCGGTGGGCAGGAAGCATATTTGCCAAACCGCCCACTTCACGTCCACCCATGGCATTGGGTTGTCCCGTGAGCGAAAAAGGTCCATTACCTTCTTTGCCAATCCTGCCCGTAATCAAGTGTAAATCAATGAGTGAGAGATTTTTATTTACGCCCACCACCGACTGATTTAAGCCCATTGTCCACATCGACAAAAAGCCTTTTGATTCGTGAATATATTTTGCTGCTAATTGAATATCGCTCGTTAAAACTCCGCAGATTCCAGCGGCTTCCGTGAGAGTTTTGGTGAAAACTTGCTCACGGTAAGCCTCGAAACCGTCTGTGTGGTTAGTGATAAAATCTTGGTCAATCCAGTTGTTTTCAATCAGAATTCTACCGATGATATTGGTCAGAACGATGTCTGTTCCTGGATTTATTTGTAAGTGTAAATCTGCCTGAGATGCCGTTTGGGTGCGTCTGGGGTCGATTACGATAATTTTTACGTTTGGATTCACTTGTTTATGAGCCTCCACTCTCCGCCAAATAATGGGATGACACCACGCAGGATTTGCACCCGTTACGAAGAAACAATCCGCTAATTCAATGTCGTCATAACACACAGGAACGGAATCTTCGCCAAGCGTGAGTTTGTAGCCTACTACCGCAGACGACATACACAAGCGAGAGTTGGTATCAATATTATTTGAGCCAATAAAACCTTTGATGAGCTTGTTGATGATGTAATATTCTTCGGTAGAGCATTGTCCAGAAACATAAAAACCGACAGAATCGGGACCATATTTTTGAATAAAAGTTTTGAAAATTGCGGCAGTTCTATCAAGGGCAGCGTCCCACGAAACCCGTTGTAAAGGCATACTTCGGTTGAACCGCATTTGTGGAAAAAGTAGCCTGTCAGATTTGTCATTTACGGTGTAGTGCAAGTTCATCCCTTTCGAGCAAAGCATACCTTTGTTTGAGGGATGATCTTTGTCTCCTTCGACATGAATTTTACCATTGCCCAAATCCGTGATTTCGACCCCACACCCAACGCCACAGTATGAACAAGTGGACTTATATTTTTTAAGATTAACAGTTTTTGTCATGCGAAAACAGAATTATTTTTCAATATAAAAATTGTATTATTTGTATATTTATCTAATATGGCTATTCTCGAAAATATGCCATTTAATGCAATTAAACGGCATATTTTCTCTATTTTAAGGGAATTAATTGCAGAATATGGCATACTTTAAAAAATAAGTATGCAAAATATTTCAATTTACGATGTGACTTAATTTGTACTATTTCGTTAAAAGTATATAGATTAAAATTTGCCTAACCACTAATTTTAAGTCACTTATCCGCCGAGTTTGAATTTTTACTAACCACCATATATAAATCGGGAAATTTAATACTTTCCCACTGCTGCCCGCCCTACTTCCGCCAAGTATGCGGGCTTTTTTGGTTTAATCAAGGATAAATCTATATTTAGCAAAAAATGGATATTCTGCATTAAGACAGTAAAATATCATCATACGTAACAATGCTACACTGTGCTAAAAATTAGATTATTTCCAAAAAAAATTGTATTTTATTTGGAAAACTGAATTTTGTTAGCTTATATTTGTATAACAAAATGAGTATGATTACTTAGTAATATTAAGTCAGTCTTGCAACAAATCTAAAGTGACCAACGTACCGCCATACCGAGGGAAATACCTGACCAATTTGTAGCATTCAATGCCTAATCACTACCGCCATAGCATTTAGGTACAAAACCCGAAGTTTTACTGACTTCGGGTTTTTTGTTTTTGCTACATTTTAAACTCAGAATTAGATTTTTGTATAGAAAAAGTCTGGACGAATGTTAATCATTAAATACAACCAAGTACCTGTTTTGTCGAAAGTCTTTCCTGCAACGTCTGTGGTAGCTTGTCCTTTCGCAAAAGGCATATTATCGGTTGCCATCATGACAGAATACCCCAATTCTAAGTTGGTAAATTTGTTCATGTTGTAATTCAATAAAAAGTCAATTTCATTTCCTAAATCAGCGTTTGGCAATAGTGTACCGTCACCTTTCGTCGTGATTTTATTCAAAGCAAATGTGTGATAATCAACCCCAAAGGTTAAAGTATTACCTATGTATTTAGCTTTTAGATAACCGTTATTTAAACCTCCTGCGGGCGAGTTTGTGCCTACATAGAAGTAATCCATATATCCCCAATGTCTGTGTGGTGTTCCGTACAAGGGGTCAAAACGATTATTTTTGGCAGTTGAAGGAGCTTTATAATTATTAGTTGCACTTGAACCATCATTTCCTGAAAGAACCTCATAGCCCAAGGTAAATGCCCATTTGCTTTTTTGGTAAGTAGCCGCCGCCATCCAGTGGTAGGCATCCATTTCATTACCTTCACGGTCTTTGCCAGTTTGTCCGTAATAAGCACCTTGCAGAGCAATTTTTCCAAAACCAGAAGCATTTCCCAAAGTATGGTTAACCATCAAACCATAAGTAGTACGGCTTCTTGATTGATAATAATCAAAAGCATCAGTTGCATTAGCTGGAGTAAATCTTCTTCCGTAAACATAACCCGTTGCGGCACTACCCACAGAGTCTGAGCGATAAGCACCAAAATCATCTTGGAAAAATAAACCTGAGAATTTTGTTTGGTTGAATTTCTTGCTGATGTAAACGCTTTTGAAAGATTTGTAATCCTGAGAAGCCCCATTGGTTGATGGAGGGTTTATCCAAGCTAAAGCTCCACCAGTTTTTACACTGTTTGCGTTTACATTTCCGCCCGTTGTAGTAGGAACTATCCCTGCTGGTGTAGGCACAAGTACGCCCGTAGAGGTACGTGTATAAGGATTTACGTTGGCAGGCACATAAGCCGTTCCTGTTACTCCAAAAGCATCTGAATTTTGTCCGAAAGCATAACCTAAATCTACTTGCCAGCCGTGATGAACCGCTTTCAAAAGTACCATGTCATGGCGACGAGCCTGTTGTAGCCAGTCCAAATTACCAATGAGACGAACATCATCATAAATCAATTCTTGGCGACCAATCTTAACAGTCAATAAGTCTAATGCCTTGAATTTCACCGTAGTATCGGCTTTGTTAGCGAGCGTAACCTCTGCCCAACCTTCGTGCAACATCAATCTATTGCCGTCATTAGTTGAGATAGACGAAGCGTCTTGTCCCCAAACCCTAACATCCTGAACGGTTGCTCCGAAGAGAACTCTGTCCCACTTATACCCAAAATTTAACCTTGTTCTTTGCGATGTGAATGCCGCAGTTTTTGAATCAGTCGGAACTAAATTTCCGAGTCCATTTCTGATTTCTGTACGAGTTCTTAATTGTCCCGTAAGCGTGAATTGAGCCTTAGTAGTGGTATGAGTACAAATACTCAAAAATAAAAGGCAAGCGAATTTAATAATGTCAATTTTTTTCATACTTTTGTGCTTGATTGTAAAAATTTATAACAGAGTTTAAGCAATTTAGCCCGAATGAGACCCCCATCTCGTTTGGGTTTTTTTATAGCCCCCTAACCCCCAGAGGGGGAATATTTGAGCTAAACTTTTCCATACAATATGGCTTTTCTAATATTTTTCTAATTTTGTATAACTTCCAGTGACTGAATTCCCCCTCTGGGGGTTAGGGGGCTTTTAATTGCCTTCCTATCAAACTTAATTAAAGCCGTCAATGCCCCTACGGTTGCTACTGCCAAACCGATATAGAGGAAGGCTTGTGAATAAGAAATCGTTTCAGATTTGAACAGAAAACCTGCCAAAACTCCACCCAAGTTTCCACCTGCACCCACGATTCCAGCAACTGAGCCTACGTTTTTAGTATCTACGAAAGGTACGATGGCGTAAGTTGCACCGTTTGCCATTTTCAAAAACATCGCAAAACCTAACATCGCAACCACTGCCATTGTCAATGAACCTGTTTGGGCAAAAAGAGCAATTCCAATACCTTCCATAATTAAGAAAGCTGCCAATAACCAACCCTTGCCTCTCATGCCGTAAGAATTGCCAACTTTGTCCGCCACGATTCCCCCAATAGCACGAGCAAAGAGATTCATAAACCCAAAAAGTCCCGCTAAAAGCCCCGCCGTTTTGAGGTCGCAAGAGAAGTTTTCAGAGAAATATAATGCCGCTACGTTGTCAAAAGTGATTTCAATACCGAAACAAGCACCGTACGCCAAAAACAAAATCCAAGTACGATAATCTGCCGCTGCCGAAAGGAAAGAGCCTTTTGCTTGTGGTGCATTCGTTCTGTCAATTTCTGAGTAATTACCTTCTGGGGTATCTTTTGTGAATTTGTAATAAACAAAAGCCATGACCAACAACATCGCCCCAGGAATAATCATGGCATAACGCCAAGCCTCTGGTTTTGAGTAACCTAAGCCTACAAAAGCTGCCAAAACCAAAGGCATCAACATATTGGTGATACCTCCGCCAAGGTTTCCCCAACCGCCTGCAACGGCGTTTGCTGTGCCTTTGATTTTGGGAGCGAACATGGCGGATGTATGATATTGTGTGATAACGAAAGATGCTCCGATTACACCAATGGCTAATCTGAACAATAAAAAACTCTCGTAACTATGTGCCAAGCCGATGGTCATAACTGGAATTGAACCGATAACCAAAAGTCCTGTGTAAGCTAATCTTGGTCCGATGGTATCGCAAAGACGACCAATTACTAAGCGAGCAAAAATCGTTGCCGAAACTGAGGCGATGATGATATTTCCAATTTGCCCTTTCGTCAATCCTAAATCATCTTTTACAATTTTCATTAAAGGTGCAATCCCGAACCATCCAAAAAAACAAAAGAAAAAGGTAATCCAAGTGATGTGGAAGGTTTGCATTTGAATGCCTTTCCAAGAGAAAATTTTAAGCGAATCTAAGGGTTTGTTTAAAGTATTCATAATTGTTTTTGGTTGCTAAATATCTGATTTACAAATATTTAGTTTTAATATATCTTCTCGCCCCCACGAGAGACATTTTTCAACAAAAGTTGAAGGGAAAACTTTTTGAGTTTCGAGTTTTGAATTTCGAGTGCGGAGTTTTGAATAATTTGAAACTCCTATTAACTCCTCATTCTAAACTCTAAACTCCGCATTCAAGAGACTCCGCATTCAAAACTCCAAACTCCGCACTCAGGCTAACCACCTCCCCAATCACAATAACCGCTGGGTTGGCTATATTTTCTGAAACTGATTTTTCTATAATTGTTGAAACCGTACCTACTACCGATTTTACATTTTTGCGAGTACCGTTTTGGATAATTACCATGGGCATTTCCGATTTTCCATGAGATTTAAACACCTCGCAAATCTCAGCTAACTTGCTCATTCCCATCAAGATAACTATCGTGGCAGATGATTGAGCGGCTAATTCGATGTCTTTTGAAATCTCCCCTTTTTTAGTTGTGCCAGTGATTACCCAAAAACTTTCTGCAAAACCTCTACTCGTTACGGGTATGCCTACGGAGGCGGGTGCAGCGATGGCAGACGTTACGCCCGAAACCACTTCGCATTCAATATTAAAATTCTTAGCGTATTCTATTTCTTCAAAACCTCTTCCGAATACGAATGGGTCGCCACCTTTTAGTCTTACCACGTGTCCGTATTCCAAAGCTAAATAGACAATTTTTTGATTTATTTCTTCTTGGGTGTAAACATATTTGCCCAATCTCTTACCCACATAAATTCTCAAAGCATCAGGGTGGGCATATTCCAAAAGCTCTTGATTGGCGAGTGCATCATATAAAATCACATCCGCAGACTTGATGGCTCTGATTCCTTTTAAGGTTATCAGTTCAATATCTCCTGGACCAGCACCAATTAAAGTTAATCTTGGAATATTCATATTATAAGTTCTTTTACTCTGTTTTTTACTAAATGGAAATACTTAGTATTTATTTCGACACAAATTTGATGTAAAAATGTTAA
>JAAFJL010000006.1 GCA_013298865.1 Cytophagales bacterium
ACTCCCCTTTCTAACAAATGCTCAAATCAATTTTGAGACGGGTAACTGGCAGCAGGTTTTGGCAAAATCAAGGGCTTCTGGCAAACCAATTTTCGTGGATTTTTATGCAGATTGGTGTAAGCCTTGTAAAATGTTGGACAAAAAAACTTACCTCGACCCGCAGGTGATTGCCAAAATGAATTCGACTTTTATCAATTATAAAGTCAATGCAGAAGAAGGGGAAGGTCCAAAATTGGCTCGAAAATTTGAGGTTGAGGGTTTTCCGTACCTACTTTTTGTAAGCAAAGACGAACGCCGAATCTTCAATGATATGGGTTATATGCCTGCAAAGGATTTTTTGGAAATGACCGATAAAGCACTCAATATTTACAAAGAAGGTGTGATTGAAGACTTTGATATGCAGTACAAAAATGGAGATAAAAGTCCTGCTTTTTTGGAAAGTTATATTGGCAAAAGAAAACGAATGATGTTGGATAATCGGGATTTGGTAGAAGAATATTTGGATGTACTAAAACCCGAAGAAAGAACTTCCGAAAAAGCCCTGCAAGTGGTGGCAAATAACAACTTTACCCTCAATGGAAAAGCGATTGAAATTTTGATGAATCAGCAATTGATGTTCAAAAAATATGGTATTTCTACTGAGTATATTGTTTCTGGAACAATGCTCGAATATTTTCGTAATGCCCTGAAAAAGAAAGACTTAAATTTTTTGGAGCGACTATTTTTCTTCAATGAAAAGCTAAATCTTTTGGATGGCAAAAAACAAAATGAACAGTACCGAATGGAGTTTTACAAGAATACAAATAACCAAATTAAGTACATAGAAACGGCTACAAATTTGGCAGACAAATACCTAATGACCTTAACAAATGACGAATTAAAACGCAGAAATGTCCTTCATTTTGAAGAATTTATGCGACCTTTTCGGATGGGGAAACAGGATTCTTTGAAGATTGGAGAGCAACGGTTTAAGTCTATGAAGCAATTTCGGTCTCGGTACGTGAGTATCAATACTGCTTCGGATTTAGAAGGTTTGGCAATGGAGTTTTTCAAAAATACGACTGATAAATCTCAATTAGAAAAGGCTTTGCGTTGGGCAAAAAGGGCAACTGAAATAGATGAAAATCCAGACAATTTAGACTCTTACGCACACGTATTGCTGAAACTCGACAGAAAAGCAGAAGCGATTATTTTTGAAGAAAAAGCACTCAATCTCGCCAAAGCCCAGAAAGTCCTCACGATGAGATATGAGGATGAATTGGCTAAGATGAAGAGGTGATTTTAGGTAGTTTTCAAAAGTGTATTTATCTGATTACCAGTAAATTATATCTAAACTCTCACCTATCAACCTCCCCCATGACCAAATCCATTGAGCCAATGATTGCTACTAAATCTGCTAACATTGCTCCTTGGCTTATGGCTGGAATTATCGAAAGATTATGCAATGAACAAGCTCTTACTTTTAGTCGAGATGGTATGTCCGAACGCCCATCTGTTCTGAAAAAGAACCCTAATTCTCCTTTTGGGTTTTCGGCACGAGCATAAAAATCCATGGCTTGAGGACGAATTTTCTTCGGTACAAGTCCTTGTGGGTCAAAGTCAACAGTACGTTTATGGGCATTCGTCAGTTGCACAAGACATTGTTCAATAATCTTGATTGACTCGTCACATTCTTGTACACGTACGTAATTTCTGTCCCAACAGTCACCCAAAGTTCCCATTTGTCCATCACCGATAGGAACATCAAAATCTATTTCTGGATATACGGAATAGGCATCAACTTTGCGGAGGTCGAACCGAAGTCCAGAACCTCTCAGAACAGGACCTGTGCAACCATAATTTATTGCCAAATCCAATGGTAAAACTCCTACATTGGCAGTACGTTGGATAAAAATTTTGTTCTCAATAACCAACTCACGAAGCTCCGTCATTTTGGGTTTGAGGTATTTGATAAATTCTGCACAACGCTCCTCAAAACCAACGGGTAAATCATAGAAAAGTCCACCAACCCAGACATAATTGTAGAGCATTCTCGCACCAGTAATCCATTCTAACAAACGCTGCAAATGTTCACGGTCACGCATCAACCACAAGAAAGCCGTATATGCTCCAATATCAAGCCCATACGTGCCTATTGCTACAAAATGAGAGGCTAAACGATTCAATTCTGCCACTAAAACACGGATATATTCAATGCGTTTTGGGAGTGTCCCCGTCAGTCCGAGCATCTTTTCCACGCCCATTACGTAGGCGTGTTCCGAGTTCATGGCAGCCATATAATCCATGCGGTCAACGTAAGGAATTATTTGGTTGAAAGGCAAAGATTCAGCGTGTTTTTCAAAGCAGCGATGCAAATAACCGAGGTGCGGCACAACATCAACGACCAATTCTCCATCAGAAATTACCTCCATTCGCAAAACGCCATGCGTGGACGGATGCTGAGGCCCCATCGAAAGAATCATTTCTTCCGATTTCAGATTTTCCAACTTGTACTTATTGGCATCCGAAAGCCGAAAATTCTCAGGTTTATATTTGTATTGGATTTTGTTCATTGTTTGAATTCTTATGTATGTACCTCACTTTTATTGAGCATATTATAAACATTGGTCACTAATAAAACGAAAAGTCCCGCCGAGATACTCAATAAAACATTGTAATAATTCGGTGCAGAAAGTGACAATCTGATAATAACAGTAGCCAATGCAAAAGATGAATACCTGAACAAGTGAATGTATAAATTGCTATACCGAAGCGAGATTATCAGAATCAGTATGTCAGTGAAAATCAGGATGGTATAGAACAAATTGAATATACTCTGAAACTGATTTTCCCAGAATAAATCTATCAAAGCATACAGGCAAAGCAACAAAAAAATGATTAATAAAATACTGGCAACAATCTTTTTTAAGATAATAAAACGGAGTTGCTCTTCTGGACTATTCGTAATTCTTATATGTCTTTGTGCTTTGTAAAATAGACCAATAATCAAAAAGATAAAAACAGCTCCTACGGCATCTGTTAGCATGGGAAATAATTCCATTAAAGTATCGGTGTTCCAAGTATTTTCCAATGGTAAATGCCCCATTTCTTTGAAAGCATCTCTCAATAAAATCAGCGAAATTATTTCAAATTGTTTCCCCACAGAGTCTGCCACTGAATGCGTTAGGGTAAAAACTAAACTTAGAATCTCACTAATCAAAAGTACACTAAAGGCTAATTCTATGGCAAAGAATCGACCAATTTTAAAATTAAGTATCTGATAATGAGACAGTAATGTAGTAACAATGCCAATAAAAAAGAACAGTATTACAAAATTACTTATCACTTTTGCAGTTTTGAGCGAATGCCATTTTTCTTCTGTTTTATCGTAAAAAGAAATCCAGTTTTGCAAGAATATATTCATAGAAATGTGATTTAGTTAATTTTAAATTGATAGGCTATTCATTACTAAACAACAACTTTTTATCTTCTTCGCCAGGATATATAAAAAACTCTTTGAAAGTCATGCCAATTTTTTCTAATACTCTGATTGATAGTTGATTATCAGCATTCACAATCGCCATAATGTTAGGTAAATTGAGGGTTTCTTTGGCATAAATTATTGTTGCATTGGCAGCTTCAAAAGCATAACCTTGTCCATTGAATTCTGGCAAAAAAGCATAGCCAATATCTGGATTTTCTAAAAAGTCCCGTTTCAGCAAACCACACATTCCTATGGGCGTTTTGTCACTTTTCAATTCAACCAAAGATAAACCAAAACCATATTCTTGGTAGCTTTTCATTGGTCCATTCAAAAGATAATTTTTAGCATCTTCTTCGGTTTTTACATGGCGGTCACCAATGAATTTTAACCAGCCTGCCGAGTTCAACAACTCAATCACAAAAGCGGTGTCATCGAATGTAAATTGTCTGATAACCAGTCGATTAGTTTCTAAAATAGTAGTCATTTCAAATAGTCGGTTTTTGTTCAATAGATTTTCAGATAACTTTAATCAAGATAGTTCATCTATGATTCATATGGGAATCCGTGGTACGGTTGAGACATAAACTCATTTAGGTGAAATTAAACCTCAACCGTTCCACGGTTAGCAATGTCTTCCGACTGTGCGTCCCAGAATCAATAATAGAAGAACCATCAAGATTTCTATGTCTTTATCCATTACTCAATTTTGATTTTATCATTTTTAATGGGAGAATAATCTGTCATCTTTTTACCATTCACAATAAGTTCATGAAAATAACATTTGATTCCCGTTGCCTCAACCATATCTTCAATGTCCTGAAGATGAAAATGCAAATGAGGTTCAGTAGAGTTGCCAGAATTTCCACAAAGACCCAATAATTGACCTTGTTTCACCTTTTGCCCTTGTTTTACTACGATTGAAAATTGCTTGAAATGAGCAAAAAGCATATATTCATTTTTCTCAGTTTTCAAGAAAATGCTGTTTCCAGGCACATAAATAGGATTTTTTATCCCAGGTTGATTATCTTTTACGCCATCAACAGCCAGAACAATTTCACCATCGCAAGGAGCAAATAATTCCTTCCCGAAGGCATAATAATCTTCATTTTTTTCTCCTTTTCCTTGGTGCGTCTCGCCTTTATTATCAGTTATGAGAAAATCAAACGCATTTTTCTGAGCCTTACTTTCCACATGATAATTAAGTTCTTTGGTATCGCCACCCCATGTTACTGTCCATTCATTTTTAAAGGGAAGTTGCATTTGAGTTACGTTTCTTTCTGGAATTGGAACAAACTCTCCGATGTAGTATCCAGCAATTTTTGAGTCATTATCGACTGCAATATCAAGCGATAATAGAGCTTTTTCAAAATTAGTCTTGTAAGATGTTGCTCCTTTTTTATAGTTGACAAATTGTCTTTTCGTGATTTGCCCTGCGTCTTTTTTCAGACCAGACAAGAAAGTTATCGTTTTGTCTAAGGGGGAAAACTTCCTCATGCCATCAGAAAAAAGCACAAATATGCTGTCGTATTTTCCTGCGTTATAATATTTTTCAAATTTATCAGCAACAATTTTGTGCTTGGCTTTTTCTGACTGTCCGAAAATATGTCCAGAAACTACCGACATCAATAAGAGTAAAACTATTTTTTTCATGGATTTATGATTGTTTAGTAACCGTGAGATGTTTCAGGAAAGTTATCAGTCTTGTCCTCTATCCTTTTATATCCTTTTAGTTTTTTAACTACTCCGTCACCACGTAAAAATTAAAATCTAATGGGTCAAAAATGTCTAACATTTGGGTTAAAAAATCGGGATTATTCAGATAAAAATTCAGGAAATTCTCTGATCTTTCCTGTAAACCTCCATTCGGAAAAAGTTTTTGTTTCAATGCCAAAAGCTGACTCACTTCTGTTTCTTGATTACGTTCTTCGGCTTTTTTGAGGCGTTTTTCTAAATTCTCAATACTGTTTGTTAGTTTCTGTTTTTCACCATTTACGGCTCCTTCCAAGGTTTTGTCAACCAGTATAGCTTTCTGTAAAATTACCTCAAATATTTTTGCAAATGACTCATTTTCAGACGATAAGCTTAGAGAATTAGTAGAGTTTTTTTCTACAAATGTTTTACGCAGAGTCACTTCATCCAAAAATAAATCATTAACAGACAATCCTAATTTTTCCATTTTTTTACCAGAAGGACGATTCACCACCAAAGCAAAATTCCGAGGCATCAGAATAGGGAATGTGATATTATTTTTATCAAAAATGCCTTTCAATTGCAACCAATAAGGTACTTCTGAAGGTCCACCGATATAGGCTAAATTTGGTAAAATTACTTCCTGATACACAGGACGAAGTACCACATTTGGGCTAAATTTCTCAGGAGAATTTTCTATCAATCCAATAATTTCTTCTTCTGAAAAAGTAAGATTACTATTCAAAACTTTATACTCATTTTCTTCTTTCACGATACGCTCACGAAGCCCATTTTCAAGATAGAAAAAATTAATTTCTCTGGCTGAAATTTGTGTTTTATAGCCTAATTTTTCTATTAATTCAGAACTTTCATTAACTATTGAAAAATTAGAATTATTTATAATATCTGTCTTTATGAAATATTCAAATTGTTTCTTTAGAATTGAATCATCAGCATCAATACATATAAGTGACTGATTACCAAATAGTTCGTGACAGTACTGGCGAACAGCATTGGCTAAAGTATCATTTTGGAGGTATGCATTTTCAAAAACAGAAGGCTTTTCAGACATTTCGCTCAGGAGTATTTCCAGTTCTTTGGGATTCATTCTGCCCACTGCACCTTGTTGCTGAGTTTGCCATTGGTAAGATTTTCCGAATAAAGAAAAATGGTCAATTTCAGCAAAATCATGGTCTTCGGATGCCATCCAATAGATAGGAACGAAATTATAATCAGGGAAATTTTCTTTGAGTTTCTTGGCTAACTTAATGGCAGTCAGCAACTTATAAACTACATACAACGGTCCAGTGAAAATATTGAGTTGATGCCCCGTTGTGACTGTAAACGTTTTTTCGTCTAAAAGAATAGAAAAATCTGGTTTGTTGGGAAGGTCATGGTATTGTTTTTCGAGGACTGAAACTAAGGTTTTCCTGCTTTCAGAAGAAAAGTTTTTAGCTTGTATCTGTGCTTCAAATCCCTGAATATCAGGGTAATTACCATAAAATTGTTTCAGAGAATCTTTCTGCGAAATATAATCCAAGAATAGGGGAGAGAATTGGTTAATTTCTCCTAAGCTGATTTGATGAGACTGCATTGAAATGTTAATTAGAATTATTTTCGATTATCGTTTTTTGATGTTCGGGATTACCCTTTCTCAAAAACCAATAACCAGTATCTTGCGTTCATTTTCTGGGTTTATATGTCTTATTTTTGGGAGGGAAAAAAGAATCTTTGAATACCAAAACTACTCGTGCTACCAGCGTTGCAACTGCCAAGCCACCAAAGACCGCCATGATGATTCTCCGTTCTGACCTTGCATCAAAAATGAACATTAATAATCCAGCAATGACCCCTAACACGGCGACACCAGCTAAAAAAACAAGAACTTTTGCGATTGTTTTCATTGAATAGATTAAATTTAACTACCTGATAATCAGAATTTTATATAAATTATTAATTTGAAATATATCTTGAAAATGATGATATTTCAAGGTAAAACTAAATTTTTAAGCTAAGAGTTTTATCTTTGATTTGTCTAAAACCCAATACTCAATGCTCAAAATTCTATTTGTTTGTACTGGTAATATTTGTCGTTCGCCAATTGCAGAAGAAACCTTTCGCCAACACGTAAAAAATCGGGGTTTGCAACGAGAAATTCTATGTGATTCTGCCGCAACTCATAATTACCACATTGGTGATTTACCCGATGTTCGTACTCGCAAGAATGCCAATAACCACGGACACACGCTTACTCATAAATGTCGTAAATTGCATGGTGAAGATTTTTCTGTTTTTGATTATATCGTGGCGATGGACAAATATAACATGGAAAATATTCAATCCATTAGTTATCGTTCAATCGGGATTCATCAACCAGAAGAAACCTGTTTTTTGTATCGAAAATTTGATAAAAATATCAGTTTAACAAATATCCCAGAAGTACCAGATCCGTATTATGGTTCAGAGGCAGATTTTGAAGAAGTATATCAAATTGTGAGCCGATGCGGAGAAGGTTTCTTAGATTTTCTGATAGAACAACATCGACTTTAAGTAGTTATCAAGTTTTGAGTTATTAAGTTGCTAAGTAACGGTGAAATAATAACAATTTCCTAAAGATTACTTAGAACTATAAATTAGAAATTTACCAACTTAAAACTTATCAACTTAAAAATGTGGTTAACCAATAAAAAAATAGTTATCATCGGGGGAACAACGGGGCTGGGGCTTTCAGCTGCAAAATCTTTTATCGACAACGGTGCTAAAGTAGTAGTGGTAGGCAGAAACTCGGAAAGTTGTGAAAAAGCAGTACAAGAATTAGGTGAAAATGTTCGTGCTTTTCAAGGAGATGCTTCTCATGAAGATACCTCACGTGATGCTATTGAGCTGTGTGTCAGTGAGTTTGGAGATTTTGACGGATTGTATCATGTAGCTGGTGGTTCGGGCAGACGTATGGGAGATGGACCTTTGCACGACATTACACTGGAAGGTTGGAACTTTACTTTTGAGTTAAATCTGACCTCAATGTTTTTGTCGAATCAGGCGGCAGTTCGTAAATTTTTAGCAATGAAAAAAGCAGGAACAATCTTGAATATGGGTTCGGTTTTGGGGTATTCTCCTTCGCCTAAGTATTTCACGACTCACGCATACGCAACCACGAAAGCTGCCATTATTGGTTTCACAAAATCAACGGCGGCGTATTATGCCCCGCACAATATCAGAATTAATGTAATTGCACCAGCTTTGGTAGAAACACCGATGTCTCAACGAGCTTCCGAGGATGAAATAATTATGAATTTTATCGAAACTAAGCAACCTTTAGACGGCGGGAGAAACGGAAAACCTTCTGATTTGGACGGTGGGGCAGTTTATTTTATGTCTGATTATTCTAAATTTACGACTGGACAAGTACTGTCGGTTGATGGTGGTTGGTCACACACAGAAGGGCAATATTAGAATTGTGATTCTTTTTATCAATAGTTCAACAAATTCTCTAATCCTTTGTTAATTTTATCAAACACAACTTCAATAAATACTACCATGAGATTTACACATTTTTTAAAATTACTGCTCCTCACTATTTTTGCTACTGGCTTAACTTCTTGTCTTGAAGAAGTGGAAGTGGCTATCAGGAATGAAGACTTAAAATTAGTTGTTGATGGTTCAATTTCAAATCAAAAACCTCCTTATCGAGTCAAATTGAGCTATTCTGGTGACTTTCAATATGCAAATCAACTTCCAGAAGAGAACGTAATTAAGTTTGCGAAAGTCTCTATGACTGATGATTTAGGAAAGAAAATTATCTTTTATCCACAAGCTAATGGCACATATCTGACGCTTGATACCGATGACAACCAAGCAAAAGTTGGCAGAACTTATACCCTGATTATTGAGCTACCAAGCGGAGAAATATATCAGTCTCGCCCAGAGAAAATGCCTGCTATTGTCCCAATTGATAAAATTTATTACGAATATAGAAGTGTATCTTCAAGTTATGATTCACAAGGCTTTGTCATCAATCCAAATGGATATGATATCTTTATTGATACCCAAGACCCTGCAAATCAAACAAATTACTACCGTTGGGAAGCATCAACTGTTTCCAGAAGAAGTGCCACAGGTGTAGTTTGTGGTTTCTTTACCATCTGTAATACTTCATGTAACCAAGAAATTAAAAGTATTGAAAGTCTGAATACTTATTCCGATCTGTATGTAAACGGAAATGCTATCAAGAAACAACAAGTGATTTTTTCTCCATTGTATGCAACGGGCTATCATTATATTGAAGTTTCGCAGCTATCACTCACACGTGAAGCCTATCAATTTTGGAAAAGATTTGAAGAACAACAAACCAGAACGGGGTCAGTGCTTGACCCACTTCCAGCTTCGATTGAGGGAAATATTTATAGTGTAAAAGACCCTAATAAATTAGCAATAGGTTTTTTTAGTGCGGTTGGGGCTTACAAAAAACGCTTTATTTTAGACAACACACAAGACCGAGACTTGATTAGGAAACTGCCACAGCCCTCTATTTTTTATGGAAGAGTTAATGCAGTTGGGGCTTGCACACAGAGGTTTGACAACTCATTTGCCACAGGGACTTGGCCTCCTGTGGGTTGGTTAGAAGCAGATTTGAATAAATAATTTTAGAATTTTTAAATAGCTTTTATCTCTAATCCTTTGCCTTACTTTTACGTATTCCGAAATACGCAAGAAAGTGGAACAACAACGGGAGAATTATCTGGATTTGTTTCCATAATATCAGCCATGAATGCCCACCACTTTTTCATAATTGGTAAATCTGGAAGATTATCAATTGTATGTCCATCTATACGTCTTTGCACTGCGAACAATGTACCACTGTTTTGGTCCAAATAAATAGCATAGTCTCTCACGCCAGCGTCGTACAATGCAAGGGAAAGTTCTTCCCAAATTTCATCGTGTCGTTTTTTATATTCTTGCTCAAAACCTACTTTGAGCTTCATCGTAAAAGCTATTTCTTGCATTTAAAATTATTTGTAAGTATCTGAATATCAATAAATTAAAATTATTTTTCTTTCCATTCTTGTAAATCTGGCTCAATATAAATCCACTTTACTTCTGGGGCTTTAGTTCTGATTCCTGCTTCAAGACTATTGATTAAAGTACTGATTTGCAGGGCATTCAAATCTGATTTGCACTTAATTTTAACACACATTAGTACTTCTCCAGGTCCTTGCTGAATGGTTATACAATTGATTAATTTCAGAATATCAGCATGATTTTCAACTTCTTTTTCTACTAAATCATTGATTACAGGGTCTGCACTTTCGCCAATTAAAAGAGATTTTACTTTTACCGAAAGAAAGATTGCTACCAATATTAACACAACACCAATTGCGAATGAACCGTATCCGTCATAGCGACCGTCGCCTGTAAAATAAGAAGCTAACAAAGCAGCAATAGCGATTATTAGACCAAAAACTGCGGCTGAATTTTCACCAAAAATCACAATTAAATCACTGTCTTTGGTGCTTTGGAGGTACTTGAAAAATCCAACAGAACCCCTTCTTACATTCAATTCTACAACGTTAGAATATGCTGCATAACCTTCTAAAGCTAATGAAAATAATAATATTCCGATACCCCATTCAATGTTTTCTACGGGTTCAGGGTTGTGAATTTTATGCAAACCCTCATAAATAGAGAACATTCCGCCCACCGAGAAAAGTAGCATTGCCACCATAAAAGACCAGAAATAAACTGCTCTACCGTAGCCCAAAGGGTGTTTTTGATTAGGTGGGCGTTTAGATTGCCTTACGCCTACGAGAAGAAGTGCTTGGTTGGCACAATCAGAAAATGAGTGAATTGTTTCGGCAAGCATTGCTCCCGATGAGGTCATGAAAGCTGCAAAACCTTTAGAGCAAGCAATTAATAAATTTACAATTAAACTTTGAATGATGTGACCTGTACCGTGGTCTTTGGCAACCTCTTTTTCTTTATTTGTCATTACGAACTTAATTTTCTTCTAAAATTAGTAGTTGAGGTCTGAAATAGCAAGGGAGGGGAATAAACTTACAACTCACCTCTATAAGTGCTTGACCAACCTAACATCGCCTTAAACTTTTGTGCAGGATTAAAACGGAAAGCGACAGAATCTTTATGCTCAGAAATATAGAAATTCCCTAAATGTTCAATCGTTATTGGGTGATGTTCTTTTACTGCATCAAAAATAGTTTCGATAAAATTGCTAATTTGTTCAGATGCTTCTGTTTCTGAAATTCCTGCCTTTTGAGCATATAATTTGATAAATTCTTTATGCTTGACGGTTTCTTTTTTAGAGCCAGATTTACTAAAAAATGGCATAATGATATGTGTTTTGATTGATTTATTTTGCGAATATCACCAAATACTTTCGCAGGAAGTCTAATAGACTACTCGCCATACTCTACAAATCCTACTCCCCAAATGCTCTTTTTACAATAAATCCCATGCCGAAGAATGAGATGCCAATTAGTCCAAAAAGAAGGATTTGGTAAAGACTATTGTCACTGTTTGGGTTGGTTAATGCTTGTTGAATGGCTTGTGCTTGTGTGCCTATCCAGATAGAAAGTAAGGTACGTGGTAACATACCTACAAAGCCTGCTGTGAGGAAATTTTTGAGCTTAACTCCTGAAAATGAGAAGAATACGTTTGTAACAGCAAAGGGTAATACAGGTGAAAGTCGGGCGTAAAGAATGAGTTGGAATTCGTTTTTTTGAAGATTAGCAATTAGTTTTTTCACTTTGGGTTTCTGAGAAATAAAGCTCAGAAACTTACCTCCGTCTATGCGTTTGGCGAATCCAAAACCTATCCAAGAGGCTATCCAGTAGCTTAGGATTAAGGGTAAAACTGCATTCCAAGACAGAAAATATCCCGTCAGAATTGCCACAAAAGTAGTAGGAGTGAGGGCAAATGCCATAGTGAAACTGGCTACACAAAAGAACAAAGTCCATTCCCAAAACTGAAAATTATGAATAGTTTCTTCTTGCGTAACAACCCAATAAGTAATGCTTGAACTGGCAATCCTATTCAATTGTTGTTGTTTTCGATTAAGTTTTTTTCGCATACGAATCATCTCTTTGTCAACTTCTAATTTACTGGCTAAAGTGGAATCTTGGAGGATAAGGACTTCTCGGAAATCTTTGGTTAGTTCCTTTTGTTCTTTCCACAAATACCAATTCCCTGTCAATGAGGCACATAGCAAAAGTATCAAAATAGCAAAGCTGATTTTGACAAGATTGCTGACTTTATTTGGAGAATTTGAAGGCAATTTTTGAAGATTTTTGGTAATAAAATGTACTCAAATTTAAGGTAAAACTACGCTACAAACAACCAGAAGTATAAAAAACCTTTTTGTTTATTTCCCTAAAACCAACTAAACTTTCGACTCATAACAAGGCAATCGTACCGTAAGAATGGTATTGTCTGGCAGGGGAGATTCTACATAAAGTTCTCCTCTGTGTAGTTTGATAATGCGTTCTGTTAGTGCCAAACCGATGCCGTAACCTTTGGTGTTGGCAGTGTTTTTTGCCCTGAAAAATGGTTGAAAAATTAGCTTTTCGTCTTTTGGACTAATGCCAACTCCTTTGTTTTTGAAGCGTATGAGTAGATTTTTGGGTAGAAACTCAATCGTAACTTTTACAGAAGAAGTATTTGAAAACTTGCAACCATTTTCCATTAAATTGTTAAATGCCGTTCTGATAAGGTACGAATTTCCCAAAACCAATAACTGTTCTTCGGTTTCCAATTCATTCTCAAAATCCACTTGAACTTCAAGATTGGGCTGCATTTTCAAGATAAAATCTCTTGCATCCCACAGAATTTCGTCAATTCTTAGACTGGCAAATTGGTTAGGTAAATCATCATCTGAAAGTTTTGTGAGTTCCAATAAGGCATTCGATAATAATCCCAACTCTCTGACATCATCCAAAACCGACCCCATGGTCTGTTCGTATTGTTCTGTACTTCGTTTTTGTAACAAAGCCACCGAAAGCTGTGAAGTAATTTTTGTGAGTGGATTTTTTAGCTCATGATTCACGTTGGCAATGAAAGTTCTTTGATTGAAGAAACCTTCTTCAACACGATTCAAAAGGTTGTTGAAAGTCTTGGTCAGTTGCCCCAGTTCATCATATTCATTCTTGATATTCAGACGTTTATCTAAATTCTTGGGGTAAATTTCGTTTACTTCCGAGATAATTTCGGTAATTGGGCGTAAGGCACGGCTGGCAAAAAACCACCCCGAAATCGTGGACAATCCGATAATGAGGAGGACAAGAGAAATCAAAAATCTGCGAAGGGTTTTCATGGTTTCGTCACCGTCCAAATCCACTGCACCAGCAATTACTACGAGTCTATTATAACCCTCATTGTAAGGGATTCCCAAACATTGTAATTCTCCCTGACGAAACTGAGTTATCTTTTCAATTCGGGCTTCATTGAGGTACTTTCGGGCAACATTGAGTTTCACGGTATCATTACTCGTAAAGATTTCATTATTCCTGAAATCAAAAATGGAAATCTTTTCTTTGAACAAAACGTCACGGTTTTTCTTACTGATTTCCTTCAATAATTTTGGGGTAACTTCCTGTACTTTCGTGATGAGTTCTGCAGTAGTGAGGGCTTTTGATTTCAATCGTTCATAAAAACGATTTTGAATATAAGATTCGGTAAAATAGTAAATTCCCCAGAACGAAATCAGGGTAATAGTAGATACAATTATCGAGAATTGGAGGGTAAGTTTGAAGCGTATTCTCATTAGAAATCTATTCTTCGTTTTTCAAAACATAACCCATTCCATAGACATTATGGATAAGTTTTTGTGGAAAATCTTTGTCAATTTTTTTGCGTAACAGATTGATATACACCTCAATAACATTTGTGCCAGAGTCAAAATTTAAGTCCCAAACTTTTTCTGCAATTTCAGTTTTTGAGAGTACCTTTCCTTGGTTTCGGATAAACATCTCCATCAATGAAAACTCCTTTGCTGTTAGTGCTATTTTATGACCAGAACGAGTCGCAGTTTTTGTGTCAAAATTCATCTCTAAATCAGCAAAATGAATCGTGTTTTTGCTATTGGTAAAAGGCACAGTAGAACTTCTTCGACCCAAGGCACGTATCCGCATCATAAGTTCCACAAACTCGAAAGGTTTTATCAAATAGTCATCCGCCCCAGCATCGAAACCCTGTACTTTATCCTGTAAATCTCCCAAAGCCGTTAGCATCAAAATAGGCGTAGTGATACCCTCTTTGCGGAGTTCCTTGCAAAGTTCAATACCATTGATACCAGGCATAATAATGTCCGAAACAATCACATCATAAGTATCCTTTTTCGCCATGTGTAGCCCCAGTGACCCATCATAACAAAAGTCAACTTCAAAGCCATTTTCTTTCAAACCTTGGCTCAGGGATTGCACCGTTTTGGGTTCATCTTCTATCAAAAGTAGTTTCATTGGTATTGGGGTTATGTAAAAAGTCTAAAGTTGATGAGTTTAAAGTGATTGATGCCAAACAACATTGGTTTTTTGACAATTTTTGTGGTAGGGACGAATAGCATTCGTCCACGGTATCATTTGAGAAAATGGACGAATGCTATTTGTCCCTACACCATATATTCTCCAAAACTGTCAGATGAACATAACATTGTTACTTTAAACTCATCAACTTTAAACTTTTCACAAAATCTATCATTTAATTCTCTCAGCAAATAGAGCCTTTCCTTCATCAAGGAATTTGATAAATGCAGGGATGTCTTGGTTAAATGCACGGGGAACAACTAATGGTTTTGCATCATCATTCGGATTGACTAAACAATAATATGGTTGGGCATTGGCATTAAATTTTGTGATTTCAAAATCAAGGTTTTGGTCGCCCAATGTACTTTTCTCTAAACCATCATCTTTCGACGTAAACCATTCATTTTTAGGGAGTTCAGTCTTGTCATCAACATATAAAGCTACTACCACATAATCTTCTCTTAGTCTTTTTAGAACCTCAGAATCAACCCAAACGCTTGCTTCCATTTTTCTGCAATTCACGCAACCATGTCCTGTAAAATCTATGAAAATTGGTTTGTTCACTTTCTTAGCATAAGCTACTGCTTCTTTATAATCAAAGAAACCTTGCAATCCATGAGGTAATTTCAGAAATGAACTATACTTTACTGATTTTGGGAAATCTGAATCTTGATTTACAGATGATTCACCCGATGATTTTGAAAGTACAAAATCCTGTGTTTCAGTTGGAGGTAAAAGCCCAGACATGGCTTTCAATGGAGCTCCAAACATTCCTGGAATTAAATATACTACAAAAGAGAAGACTGCCAATGCAACCATTAATCTTGGTACACTCAATTTCTCAACTTTATCGTCGTGTGGCATCAAAAATTTTCCTAATAAATGTAATCCCATTAAAGTAAATATGGCTATCCAGATAGCCAAGTAGATTTCTCTGTCTAAAATTCGCCAGTGGTAAGTTTGGTCAACTGTACTGAAAAATTTGAGTGCTAAAGCCAATTCTAAAAAGCCAAAAAAGACTTTTATGGTGTTCATCCAACCACCAGATTTTGGAATTTTTTTGAGTAATTCTGGAGACAATGCCAACAATACAAATGGCGAAGCAAGTCCTAATCCAAAGCCAAACATTCCGATAATTGGTTTGATAAATTGCCCTGAAGAACCTAAGCCCAACAATGAACCGACAAATGGACCTGTACACGAAAAAGAAACTAATGCTAAGGTAAATGCCATGAAGAAAATGCCAATCAAACCGCCTCTATCTGACTGTGCATCTACATTATTGACAAATTTGGAAGGTAATTGGATTTCAAATAAACCAAGAAATGAAAGCCCGAAAATGATAAAAATAGTAAAGAACAGAAGATTAGGAATCCAGTGAGTACTGATAAAATTAGGAGCAGCTTGCCCCAAAGATGCAGCGACAATTGTTCCAAACAAAACATAAATCCCGATGATTGACGCACCATATAAAAATGCTTTACCGACACCACCTTTTTGTTTGATAAAAAAGCTAACTGTCATCGGAATTAATGGATAAACGCATGGCGTAAGACAAGTTGCCAAACCAACACCAAGGGCAATTAAGAAGAATTTCCAAAGAGAATCTTCTTCTGGTTTTTTCTCTGGAGAAACACTTTCCCCACCCCCAGAAACAGCAACAGGAGCAGACGAACCTTCCGTAGCATCAGTAGTAATTGTTTCCGTTTTTGCGGGAACTACCACTGTCGTTGGAACAGTTGTCTCCTCCTGTTTGATTTCAGGTTTTGTGTTTTCTTCCGAAGGTTTATTTACTGACTCTTCTGGCTGGTCGTCGCTTTTTTTTTTACAGTTGCATCCGTAGTAGTTGCAGCTGCCGTACCAGTTTTAGCATCAAGTTTGAACGCACCTTTAATAGGTACACATTGCTGTGTAATGTCCGAACAAGCTTGTCCGTCATGCGTACCTTCGATAGAAATGTTATCTTTAAGGACTTTTATTGTTTGTCTGATTTCTCCTTTTCCTTCAAAATAGGCTACGTTTACCTCAAAAACCTCGTCCTTTTTCTTGATAGGATTGATAGATTTTGGCTTGCCTACTAACTCATAAGAGTCATTTGGCTTGAATTTGAGCGTAGTAATAATTGGTCCACCTTCATCAAAATCAGTAGCAAAATGATGCCATCCTTTTTCTGATTTTAGTGTAAAAACAATATCAACGGTTTCACCAACAGCAGGATTTGGTTTTGATAATGCCCAAGACCATTTGGTAGGGTTTACTTTCTGTGCATTGGCGGCAAACGAGAGTGTTAGAATAGCCAAAAAGCAAAAAATGAGTTTCTTCATGGGGAGTAAGGAATAATTTGTTGAATATTAGTAGTTGACTGATAATTAGAAACTTGATTTCAAAATTATAAACGAAATATAGCACAAATTTAGTTCATCACAAATAAAAAACAAAAGCCTACCCAAGTACAATTTGAATAGGCTTTCGTTTCTAAGGATTTATTAAACTTGATATGACAAATTTTATAAAGAATTTTCTTCAACTTCTTTTACAGGAATGATGTACTTCTTCTCATTTTCTCCAATTCTGATTTTGATAAAATAATTTCCTCCTTCTAAATAATATACAGGTTTTAAGACTCCCGTTTGTGTTACGTCGCTATACTCATAGTCGCAGGGAATACCCATTCCAGATTCAGTTGTTAACAAAACGGTAGTGTTCGGATTGTTTGTTTTTATTCTGAAAATATTGTTGTCGCTGGTCTGCAAACAAGACACAACTTCTTTCGGAGCAGGAGCAACAGCAATAAAAACTTTTGCTGGAGCATAATAATAAGTTTTATTTTCAGTATCAATTTCTACAATTCTGTAATATTTTACTCCAACAGAAAGACGTACATCCTTAAATTCAAATTTAAGCCTATCTTCGTTATCACCATCTGTTTTTTCGGTTACAGCCACTTCCTTAAAATCATAGAAAGTTTCACCGTCACGGCTTGTCTGAATGATGAATTTATTTACTTTATGTCCCTCTGGACTCATCCAAGATATTTTTACGTGGAAATCGGCATCAATTACTGCCATTAAGGAGATTTTTGAATTTACCAATGATTTGGTAGGTTCGGCGGCAACCGCCAACGATACCACAAGGCATAATGCCAATAATGTTAGGTAGGCTTTTTTCATGGGTTTTTGTTTCAAATTGTTATAAAAAATACATTTGGAATAACTTAGTTAAAAACCGTGCCAAAGTAGAAACAAGGGCTTTGAGAAGATTCCCCAAATTCTATTTTCGCAATCCAGCCAAAAGCATTATTTTTACATAAAAATCAAGGAATTTTATCCATTTTGTAACTATTCTAAGATTTTTTGTAAAGGAATTAGGTACAAGTAAAATGTTACAGGAATTAGTCTTCAAATCCTGCCAAATCTAAAATTATTCTATAAAATACTTAGGACTTGATACATAATACTTAGGACTCAATTCTATGTTCGTATTCAAAAAATCATTTATTTCAAAAAATGGCAACAGCAACTTTTACCCTCGAAAGAGACACCGAAATCTTCTCTCTGATTGAAGAGGAAGGTCACCGTCAGGAATACGGTATTGAATTAATTGCTTCTGAAAACTTTACGTCTCGTCAGGTTATGGAAGCCCAAGGGAGTGTTTTGACAAATAAATACGCTGAGGGACTCCCAGGGAAGCGTTATTATGGTGGCTGTGAAGTAGTTGATAAAGTTGAAAACATAGCAATTGAGCGTGCTAAGGCACTTTTTGGAGCAACTTGGGCAAATGTTCAACCACACTCTGGGGCTCAGGCAAATGCAGCCGTATTTTTATCTTTCTTGAATCCTGGGGATAAAATTTTAGGTTTTAATCTTGCACATGGTGGTCACCTTTCGCACGGTTCTCCCGTGAATTTTTCTGGTAAATATTTCCAAGCATTCTTTTATGGTGTAGAAGAAGAAACAGGTTTGATTGATTGGGACAAAGTAGAAATAACAGCATTGAAAGAACGCCCAAGATTGATTATTTGTGGAGCATCGGCGTATTCTCGTGACTGGGATTATGCACGTTTGAGAGGTATTGCAGATCAAGTCGGAGCAATCCTTTTGGCAGATATATCTCATCCATCGGCATTGATTGCGAAAGGTTTATTGAATGACCCAATGCAACATTGCCATATCGTAACGACAACAACCCACAAGACGCTTCGTGGTCCACGTGGGGGATTGATTATGATGGGAAATGATTTTGAAAATCCATTCGGACACAAGACTTTGAAAGGTGAACTCAAAATGATGTCTGCACTTTTAGACGGGGGTGTTTTCCCTGGCACACAGGGCGGTCCATTAGAACACGTAATTGCAGCAAAGGCAATTGCTTTCGGAGAAGCATTGACGGATAATTTCCAAGATTATGCCGAACAAGTGCAACGCAATGCTAAAGTAATGTCACAGGCTTTTGTTGACAAAGGTTACAAAATTATCTCTGGCGGAACAGATAACCATTTGATGCTCATTGACTTACGTCCTAAAGGATTGACTGGTAAATTGGCAGAAAATACTTTGATTAAAGCAGATATTACCATCAATAAAAACATGGTTCCGTTTGATGATAAATCTCCATTCGTGACTTCTGGTATGCGTGTAGGTACTGCTGCCATGACAACCAGAGGCATGAAAGAACCAGAAATGCAGTACATCGTAGAACTGATAGACAACGTTTTGATGAACCATGACAATGAAACTTTCTTGGCTTCGGTGAAATCAGAAGTAAATAAGTGGGTAGAGAATTTTCCATTGTATAGATAGATTTTGCATGACTTGACAAGTTGTGTTACGAACCCCCAAAAGTACTCCACCCAAATTGGAGTACTTTTTTTTTGAACTTTGCTGAATCTATTGTTTTATTTACTAATTTCGTAAAATGTTATGCTTGCATACTATTATTTATCTAAAATAACAAAGCTATGGTACTCACAGACAGCAAGGCTTCTATTAAAGGGGGCGAATTTTTAATCAAGGACATTGAGGCTTCTCAGATTTTTATCCCAGAAGAATTTAACGAAGAACAGCAAATGATTGCTCAGACTTGTATAGATTTTCTTCGTACAGAAGTGCATCCTCGGTTAGACGAAGTTGATTATGCCAAAAATACAGATTTGATGGTGGAATTGATGGACAAAGCTGGTGAGTTAGGTTTGTTAGGAACTGCCATTCCAGAAGAATATGGTGGGTTCGGAATGAACTTTAATACTTCAATGTTGGTAGCGGAGGCTTGCGGTGGTGGACACTCGTTTTCGGTGGCGTTATCTGCCCATACGGGTATAGGAACTTTACCGATTATGTACTATGGAAATGAAGAACAAAAATCAAAATATTTGCCAAAACTTGCCTCTGGTGAGTGGAAAGCTGCTTATTGTTTAACAGAACCAGATTCTGGCTCTGATGCAAATTCAGGAAAAACGAAAGCTGTATTGTCTGAAGATGGGAAGAATTTTATCCTCAATGGACAAAAAATGTGGATTACTAATGCAGGTTTTGCTGACCTTTTTATCGTTTTTGCTAAAATAGATAATGATAAATCTTTAACGGCTTTTATCGTAGAAAAAACCTTCGGCGGTATCACAATGAACGAAGAAGAACGCAAGATGGGAATCAAAGGCTCATCTACTCGTCAGGTGTTTTTTACAGATTGCGTAGTACCCGTTGAAAACCAATTATTTACACGTGAAGGTGGTTTCAAAATTGCAGTAAATATCTTAAATATTGGTCGTATCAAACTGGCATCAGCTGTAATCGGAGCTTGTAAAGGTGTTATTAGTCAGTCAGTTATCTATTCAAACGAGCGTAAACAATTCGGAACAGCCATTAGTAATTTTGGAGCAATCAAGCACAAAATTGCAGAAATGACGGCAAAATCTTTTGCCTCTGAATCTGCTTGTTATCGTGCTGGACAAAATATTGATGATGCCATTCAAGACCTTTTAGCTGGCGGAATGGACTCTGCACAAGCTAAATTGAAAGGTGTTGAGCAGTTTGCGATTGAATGTGCCATGCTGAAAGTACATGGTTCTGAAGTATTGGATTTTGTGGTGGACGAAGGTGTGCAAATTTACGGAGGAATGGGCTTTTCGGCGGAAGCACCCATGGACAGAGCATATCGTGATGCCCGAATCAATCGGATTTTTGAAGGAACAAATGAAATCAATCGTTTGCTGTCGGTAGGTACAATTGTGAAACGTGCCATGAAAGGTGAACTCAATCTGATGCCATCCGCAATGGCAGTGGGAAAAGAAATCATGGCAATTCCTGATTTTGGTGCAGAAGAAGGCGACGGATTGTTTTTAGCAGAAAAGAAAGTTATCAAAAACATGAAAAAAGCGGTCTTGATGATTGCTGGAGCTTCTCTACAAAAATTTATGCAAAATTTTGAACATGAACAAGAAATCATCATGAACTTGGCAGATATGTTAATTGAAACTTACATAGCTGAATCAGCACTTTTGAGAGTTGAAAAATTAACGGATATTCGTGGCGAAGCAGCGTGTGAATTACAAAAAGATGCCGCAATGATTTACTTGCATGGTGCAGTTGATAAACTGAATTCAGCAGGAAAAACTGCTATTACAAGTTTTGCAGAAGGAGACGAAATGAGAGTAATGCTAATGGGTCTGAAACGTTTTACTAAAATTGAATATTTTTTGGTGTAGAATGACAAAAGAGGCGGATTTTCTGCCTCTTTTTTTGTGTTCCTCAATAATCAATTTTATCCTCTTTTTCAGCCCAAAACTGGAAGGCTTTCTGGGCTTCTTCCCGTCCTAAAGGAATCATTTCTATCTTTCGTTCAGAAAGCGGCAAAGGGATTTCTTCGTAAATAAAAGCATCATCAAAACCAATCTCGGCGGCATCTTCACGAGTATTTCCGTAATATACACGGGCGGGTCTTGCCCAATAAATCGCTCCGAGGCACATCGGGCAAGGTTCACAAGAGGTATAAAGCTCACAGTCTGAAAGTTGGAATGTCCCCAGATTTTTACAAGCATCACGTATTGCCACAACCTCAGCGTGTGCTGTTGGGTCGTTGGTAGAAGTTACCATATTGTGTCCCTCGCCAACAATCTTTCCATTTTTTACAACAACTGCACCAAACGGTCCACCACCTTTAACGGCTGCCATACTTTTAAAAGAAAGCTCAACTGCTCTCTGCATAAATTCTTCTTTTTCCATAATATCTTAATTTGAGTTTTGGGGATGTATTAATTTGGAAAGTGGTTTTGAATGGGGCTGTATTCAAAAAATCAAAATTACTAAATTTTAACTTGATATTATTGCCCTAAAAACATTTAAAGCCTATATTTGATTTCTCTTATAACGACAATCACTATTCATAAATGTCCGAAATCACCAATCCGCACGACAAGTTTTTCAAATCCACCTTCTCTCGTTTAGATGTTGTTCAGAATTTTATTGAGGAAGTTTTTCCAGTACAACATCGGGATAAAATCAATCTCAATTCGCTCAAATTATCGAACTCTACTTTTATTGATAATGAACTTTCAGAACATTTGGCTGATTTAGTTTATCAGGCAGAATATGCTGGTGAACCTGCCATGATTACGTTGCTATTTGAACATAAATCTTACCAAGAAGATTTTCCAGAATGGCAATTGTTACGATATATGACTAATATTTGGCGAGAAGAACAAAAACAGAAAAAAGGCAAAAAGCGTAAGAATTCAACCGTTGTAATACCAATAATTATTCATCATGGTAAATCGGCTTGGAAGAAGGTTTCAATGAAAACACAATTTGGGAATCCTCATCAAGATTTATTAAAATTCTTGCCTGAATTCGATTATTTGCTATTTTCACTCAATGATTTTAGTGATGAACAGATTGCTAATTTTAAGAATACTTTTCTTTCTACGGCAGCTATGCTTTTGAAACATAGTCGAGATGAGAAGGCGAAGTTTCTACGATTAGAAGCATTTCTGATTGAAAAAATCAAAGTCTTAGATTTGGCTCATGAAAATGATTTTATCACTACAATTGTTTATTATTTGGAAACAGTTTCTCACTTGACAGCCAAAGAAATAATTATTATCTTTACCAAGGTTTCAATAAATGTAAATACTATTGCCATGACAGCTTACGAAGAAATTAAACAAGAGACAACATTAAACATTCTTAAAGGACTGATTCAAAATGGAGTTTCTTTGGAATTGATTGCAAAATCTTTTGGGTTATCTATTCAAAATATTGAAGAGATGGTTGCAAAGATTAAAAGTTCTAATAATTAATTGCCATGATAACAACCATGAGCGAAAACCTCACTTCTCAATCACCTCTTGAATATCCCTTGGTACATTCGAGAGGAAATCATAGCCTGTTAATGCTTCTAATTTTTTGATGCTTGTTGTATAAAAACTCCATTTGTCTATGCCAACCGAGTTTTTATTTGGAATATTTACGGCAATAACCTTTGTCGAGGTATTGATTCTGGCAACATCGTTTTCACCAATTGGTAGTATAATAATAATTTTCCAAAGTGATACTGGCACTACAATATTACTGTTTCGTCCAATGGTGGTTGCAAACCCTTTTTCTCCTTCACCACCTTTACCCAAAACTCCAGCTATCACGTATAATTCATTGCCTTGCCCCAGGAGTGTTCTTTCGTATTCTTCTAAATTTTTCCAAATACCTCTGTTATGGTCGGGTGCTTGTGGTACCATGTTGGTCATAAAAAATGTTTCCTGATTGTCTTCAATTGTAGCGTCACGGTCGTCTGAGGGGCATAAATGTCCACGGTCGAAACCAGAATCTGTATAATCTTTGGGTGTAACTTCGTACCAATTTTGGGGTAAAGATGGGTCTGGACGAAAATCATTTTGTCGAGCTGCATCACCTTTCCAAGCGGAACTCAGATGCCAAGAAACCCAATTTGCCGTGTTCTTATTTTTATTATAAGAAAGCGAATATGTACTTTTTACCATCAAAAAATTGTCTTCGCTTGATGTATTACTCACAGCCCTGCTCGGATTGCCCAAGGTAAGTGCATCGTCACGAGTAGCTATTGAACTCCCATTATTTGGCGGTGTTGGTTGTGGACTTGGCGTTGGATTTGTAGAACTTTCTCTTGAATAAGTCATTATCTCTAAATCATCAATGTTCAAACGGTTCTCGTCGCCTGTTACTTTTCTGATTTCTATACGAGTAGGTGCTGAACTATTGACATTGAAAAGCCCAGACCTAAGTGATTTTTCAGCCGCAGAAATCGTTGAACCGACCTTTTGCCAAGTATTTCCACCATTGGTAGATGCCCATAATTCAAAGCTACTTTCTTTGTCTAATTGATAGACCCCGTACTTTAATCTCACCTGCTGAATACCCGACTGAATATCAAAATTCATACGTAAAACCCCTCCATCTTTCATTCTGACAGCCTTTAGTCCTTCTTTTTGGTCGTTTTCAGCACCACCTAAAACGGCATTGTCCAAAAACCATTCGCCCGAAGAAACCTTAATTGTTGCACCTTCATATCGAGATTTTGAAGCACCATCGAAACCTTCTGGAAAATTTGCAGCAGGGCGAGTTTGTACACTTGGTGTTGTGGGTCTGGGCGTATTATTAGGTGGCACATAGACGCTCACACACGAGGAAATTGTTAATGAAATAGAAATGTAAGCAAGGATTTTTTTCATGGGTTGGGGAAATATTATCAGGAATTTAACCTCAAAATTACTTCAATTCTTGTAATTCTTGCCTTCACCCTACAATATCTGTTATATTTCTGAAATCAATTCTTTACATTTGAAAATAAAACAAAAATACATTCATGCAAAGACGTACCGCAGTCAGAAATATTGCCATTGGTTTTGGCGGATTATTCGCTCTACCTACTTGGGCAAGTAATTGGAATATCAATACTCTTCAATCAAATAGTTTCCTGATTTTATACCAACAAAATCTATTGGCTGAAATCGCTGAGACTATCATCCCTCAAACGGCTACGCCTGGAGCAAAATCTTTGGGTGTACATTTGTTAATTGAGAAAATCGTATCTGATTGTTTTGGGAAGGATGTTCAAGAAAAATTCACCAAAGGCTTAGGTTTGATTGATGATTTTTCAAAAAATACTACTCAAAAATCTTTTATAGAATTAGATATGACAAAGAGGTTACAGGTTTTGAAGAGTATCGAAAAATCTGAAAATAATGACCTTAAAGATGCTTTAGGGCAAATAAAATGGATGACTGTTGATGGCTATCAGAAATCAGAATATTTCATGACCAATATCGAAAAATTCGAGTGGGCTCCAGCACGATTCAAAGGTTGTACTCCTATGAAAAAGTAAATATATTTTTCATAAATTACTGATTTTTAGATTCTTAGTTCAAAAATAATAAATATTACTTCAACTGAAAATGGCAAATTTTAACATAGATAGTGTTCAGAATCGTACTTATGATGCCATCGTGATTGGCTCTGGAATTTCGGGTGGTTGGGCTGCAAAAGAATTAACTGGCAAAGGAATGAAAACCTTAGTCCTTGAACGTGGACGTGACGTAAAACACGTAACCGATTACCCAACTACCATGATGCAACCTTGGGAATTTGAACATCGGGGAAGGTTGAACAAAACTGTGATTGATGAAAATCCGATTATCTCAAAATGTTATGCTTTTTATGAAGGTTCAGAACATTTTTTCGTGAAAGATAAAGAACATCCTTACGTCCAAGAAAAACCATTTGATTGGATTCGGGGCTACCAAGTAGGAGGGAAGTCGCTCATGTGGGCAAGGCAAACGCAACGTTGGAGTGAGTTTGATTTTCAAGGTCCTGCTCGTGACGGTTTTGCGGTAGATTGGCCCATTCGTTATGCAGATTTAGCACCGTGGTATAGTTATGTAGAAAAATTTGCTGGAATTTCGGGAAATAAAGACGGATTAGATTCTCTACCAGATGGCGAGTTTTTACCACCTCATGAAATGACCTGTGTAGAAAAATATTTTAAAGAACAAGTTGCCAAAAATTATAAAGACCGTCATGTAATTATTGGGCGTGCGGCACATATTACCAAACCCAACCCAATTCACCTTCAACAAGGACGTGGACAATGCCAAAATCGTAATATTTGCGAGCGAGGATGTCCATTCGGAGGATATTTTTCAAGTAATTCATCGACAATTCCTTGGGCAATGAAGACGGGTAAAATGACGCTTCGTCCGCAGTCAGTTGTGCATTCAATTATTTATGATGAAAAGAAAGGCAAAGCAACAGGTGTACGTGTGATTGACGCTACAACTAATGAAATGATTGAGTTTTTTGCAAAAGTCATTTTCTTGAATGCCGCCGCTTTGAATTCTAATTTAGTATTGTTGAATTCTACTTCAAATCGCTTTCAGAATGGCTTGGGTAATGACAGTGGGACGCTCGGAAAATACATAGCTTTCCATAATTATCGAACCAGAATTCAGGCAGAATATGAAGGAGATTTAGACACTATAACTGATGGACGCAGACCAAACGCCAGTTATATTCCACGTTTTAGAAATGTCTATAAACAAGAAACGGACTTCCTCAGAGGCTATGCTTCGGGTTTATACACTGACAGAATTGAATACAGAGATAGTAATGGTTTAGGTACAGATTTGAAATCTAATCTCGAAAAAGTGAAGTATGGCAACTGGTCGGTAGGCTCGCACATGATGGGAGAGACCATTCCGAAAGAAAGTAATTTTGTTGCTTTGGACAAAAACCTGAAAGACCCGCACGGTATTCCACAACTCAGAATATCAGTAGATTACGATGAAAACGATGAGAAAATGATTAAGGATTTTCAGGAACAATTTACCGAAATGTACACGCAGGCGGGTTTCAAGAACATTAAAATTGAAGACACTAAACAAGCAGCAGGATTAGATATTCATGAAATGGGAGGAGTCAGAATGGGTAAAGACCCTAAAACTTCGATGCTCAATAAATGGAATCAATTGCACGCCTGTAAAAATGTTTTCGTAACAGACGGAGCAAGTATGACTTCTACTTCAACACAAAATCCGTCGCTAACCTACATGGCACTAACCGCTCGTGCAGCAGATTATGCAGTAAAACAAATCAAAGCAGGGTTGTTGTAAATTGTTGAGGTTTGGGTGGTTGAATTGTTGACAATAGATTTATCAACAATTCAACAACTCAAACTTCAATAATTAGAAATAACTCAAGCTTCAACAAATACCTATCTACTGCCAAATTCCTTCACGGCATCAATAAAACAACGCACATTGTCGGGGTTGGTATCTGGATAAACTCCATGTCCGAGGTTTGCAATATATCTTTGTTTCCCAAAAGCATCAATCATTATTTTAGTCTGATTACGGATTTCATCAAAAGAACCGTACAAAACACAAGGGTCAAGATTACCTTGTAGCGTTTTGTTTCCACCAATCAGTTTTCGAGATTCTGCAACGTCCATATTCCAGTCTAAACCAATTACTTCACAATTTAATTTACCCATTTCTTCTCGGGCAAAGAATGCACCTTTCGCAAAAACAGTCACTGGAACTTCCGTAATGGCATCGCAAATTTGAGTAATGTAAGGCAAGGAGTAAATTCTGTATTGTTCTGGCGAAAGAATTCCTGCCCAAGAGTCAAAAATCTGCACCAAATTAGCCCCAGCAGCGATTTGAGCTTTCAAATAAAGAATTGTGCTATCTGTTATTTTCTGCAAAAGTGCATGAGAAAGTACAGGGTCAGTATATAAAGCCTTCTTTGCTTTCGAGAAAGTCTTTGAACCACGCCCTTCAATCATGTAACAAAGCAATGTGAATGGAGCCCCCGCAAAACCAATCAAGGGAACACGCCCAGAAAGTTCTTTTTTTACAATCTTGATCGCATCCAACACATATTTTAAATCATGTTCAGGGTCAGCAATGCGTAGTTTTTCCACATCAGCCATTGACTGAATAATATTCGGGAAAATCGGACCGACACGTTCTTCCATAATATAAGGTAAGCCCATTGCTTCTGGAATAACCAAAATATCCGAAAAAATAATGGCAGCATCTACGCCCAAAATATCTACGGGCTGAATCGTAACTTCTGCTGCTAATTCAGGATTTGTTGCCAATTGAATAAAACTCCCAGCTTTTTCACGTACTGCACGATATTCTGGTAAAATTCTTCCTGCCTGACGCATCATCCATACAGGTATTCTTTCGGTTTGCTCGCCACGGGCGGCACGTAATAGTAAATCGTTTTGTAGTTTTTCCATGAAAATCGTAAAAAATGTCCGCAAAGATACGACTGAATTATGAGACTGGATTTTTGAAACTTAGTAAATTCTGCTTTTTCTAATCTTTAAAATATCGTTCATAGGAGAACATGATAGTTTACGGTACTTTTTTTGTAATTTTAAGGCAAGAAAAAATCAAAAATCATGAAAAAATTCTTTCTTTCAATCGCTTTATTTTCTGTCTTCTTCATTACTTCGTGCGGCAGTAAAGATTATGCTACACAAATTTTAATTATAAATAAGTCTAACCAAGATTTGGGTAAAATAGAACTGTATGCTGTTGGGTCTTCAAAATCAGAAATTCTGTTGGTTCAAAAAAATATACTTGATAAAGATGGAAAAATTGAGAGTAGTTTTTTGCAAAGTTCACTACCAAAATCAGATGGAAGTTATTTGATAAAAATTGTAGATAAATCAAATTCGAGACAAGAAGCATTCGGATACTTTACTAATGGTCTAAGTATGGATGCAAGTATTAGTATAAGCATTGAACCTAATATAATATCAGTGAAAACTGTTACTCGTAAAGATGGATATTAGAAAATCTGTTTTTTTAAAATTTTACAAACAAAATCACACAACAAAAACTTCTAATTTTGTTTAAACAAAGAAGCGAAAATTTCTTTGAAAGTGTACTTCGTCACAATTCTTTATTTTATCCAATTTTTCCTTTCTAAAAACAAAATGAATAATTAGGTAAATAAAATAAAGTTAGAAGTATTCTAAATAAGTAAATTTACTTCCAATTTTGCTCAAAATTTAATTGGTTGGTAAAAAATCCAATCGTACTTTTGTGACCCGAAAGCTTGTTTATTGTGATGATTTCTGAGAGATATTTGGAAAATAATACAAAAAACTGAGTCCAACTATCTCCTCTTTCCCTCATCATTTTTTTTCGGAACAAAGAATAGGTTATTCTTAACAATAGTTTACAAATCATTATGATAATCATGAAACGCTTGAAAAATATTATCCTTTCGGCATTATTTACAGCATTTGCGTTTACTTCGGTAAATGCACAAGATGTAGCAGAAGGAGAGCAAATTTTCAAAAACAACTGTGGTGCTTGTCACAATACAAGCGATGAAGCATTAGTAGGTCCAGGTCTGAAAGGCATCCAACAACGCCGTTCTGTTGATTGGATTGTAAAATGGGTGCACAATCCACAAGCAGTAATTGCCAGTGGAGACAAATATGCTGTTGAACTTTATAATAAGTACAACAAAGCACAAATGACCGCTTATCCAAATTATACTGAAGGTCAAATCAAGAGTGTTCTTGCTTATATTGATGCTCAAGCTGCACCTCCTGCCGCTGCCGCAGGTGCTGCACCCGTTGCGGGAGGTAGTGCTGCCCCTGCTGGAGAAACAAACGGCGGAATGATGCAGTACATTTTACTTGGATTATTGGGCGTAATGGTGTTGGTTTTAGTTGCCTTGTTATCAATTGTAACTTCCTTATCAAAACTTGCTAATTCGGATGCTGTTACGGAAAGTGGTGAAAAAGTTTCTTTCTTAACAAAACTTGCTGATAGCGGAAAGAAAATTGCAGGAAACGGAGCTTTCAAAACTGGTGCGGCTTTATTGGTTACATTACTAATCGGAAAAGCTACTATTGATGCCGCCTACGGTATCGGAATGCACCAAGGGTATGCACCAAAGCAACCAATTGCATTCTCACACAAACTTCATGCAGGAGAATATCAAATCAATTGTAATTATTGCCACACTGGTGTTTACAGAGGAAAAGGAGCAAACGTTCCTTCTGCAAATATTTGCATGAACTGCCATAATGTTATTAAAAGAGAATCTCCAGAAATTCAGAAAGTTTATAAAGCAATTGAAAAAGACGAGCCAATCGAGTGGGTACGTGTACACAATCTTCCAGATTTAGCATATTTCAACCACGCACAACATACTAATGTTGGAGGTTTAGAATGTAAGAGTTGCCACGGAGAAATCGAGAAAATGGAAGTAGTTGAACAACGTTCCTCATTAACAATGGGATGGTGTATTGACTGTCACCGCAAGACTAACGTGAATTCAGAAGGGAATGCTTATTATGATAAATTAGTAGAAGTTCATAATAAAGATAACCGTGAACCATTGAAAGTACAAAACATCGGAGGTTTGGAGTGTTCAAAGTGTCACTACTAAAAGAACTTGAGAAGCGTAAAATCATAGAATAACAAATTTAGAATAGCAATAAAGAGCTTACAACCAAGAGCTAATTATATATTGATATATGGAAAATACTAAAAAAAGGTATTGGAGAGGGATTGAGGAGTTAAAAAACGAACCAGATTTTGTTAAAAATGCACATCGTGAATTCGGCGATGCTCCTTCTGCTGATGCTAAAGGAGGAGAGATTTTTGATGGTACAGATTCAAATCGTCGTGATTTTTTGAAGGTATTAGGATTTGGGGTATCAGCAGTTTCTTTGGCGGCTTGCCAAGCACCTGTTAAAAATACAATTCCTTATTTAAACAAACCAGATGATGTTGAGCCAACTATTGCCAACTGGTACGCTTCAACTTATATTGATGGAGGAGATTGTAGTCCGATTTTAGTAAAAACTCGTGAAGGTCGTCCTGTCAAGATTGAAGGTAATGGTGTTTTCAATACTGCATTGTCTGCAAGAGTACACGCTTCATTATTGAGTTTGTATGACAATGAAAAATTAAAAAGTCCACAAATCGCTGGAAAACCTGCTGACTGGAAAGCAGTTGATGGCGAAATTATGGCTGGCTTGGCAAAAATTGCAGCCGCAGGTGGACAAATTAGAATTGTTTCAAATACAATAGTTTCACCAACTACTAAAAAAGTAATCGGTGACTTTATTTCAAAATATCCAACAGCAAAGCATATTACGTATGATGCAAATTCACTTTCAGGTTTAATCACTGCGAATGGTGGAATTTTGCCAAATTACAATTTTGCGAATGCTAAAACGATAGTTTCAGTTGGTGCTGATTTCTTAGGAACATGGATTTCACCAGCTATATTTTCTTCTCAGTGGGCTAAAAATAGAAAATTAGACTCATCGAAAGAAGGTAATAAGCAGATGTCACGTCATTATCAGTTCGAGACAATTATGTCAACAACTGGTGCAAATGCAGATTATCGTGCTACCTACAAACCATCTCAAGAAGGTTTAGTTGTTGCAGCACTATACAATGCGGTAGCAGCAAAAGTAGGAGGGACTACGATCTCATCTCCTGCTGTTAAAGTAGAAAATATTGAGAAAGCTGCGACTGATTTAGTTGCTTCAAAAGGAGCATCTTTAGTAGTTTCAGGTTCAAATGATGCAGAAGTTCAAAAAGTAGTAGTAGCAATTAACTCGTTACTTGGTGCTTACGGGTCAACAATTACTTCTGGCTCATCTTTGAATTATCGTCAAGGCGATGATGCCTCAATGTCTTCATTTATTAGTGAAGTAAAATCTGGACAAGTTGGTGCTGTGATTTTCTACAATGCTAACCCAGTTTATAATCATCCGAAAGGAGCAGAATTAGGAGAAGCACTTTCAAAGGTTGCACTTACAATTTCTACAAATGATAGAGCCGACGAAACAGGGATACTCTGTAAATATAATACGCCAGATTCTCACTACTTAGAATCTTGGAATGATGCGGAACCACAGTCTGGTACATACTCATTCTCACAACCAACAATTTCAACTATTTTCTTGACACGTCAGGCACAATCAAGTTTATTGAAGTGGGCAGGACAAAACGCTGATTATGCAGCTTATTTAGCAGCTAACTGGTCTTCAAAATTAAGTGGTGGATATTCAGCTTGGTCAAAAGCATTGAACGACGGTGTTGTGCAAATGACTCCTTCTTCTTCATTCAATGTTCCTCAAACAGGATTACAAGATGCAATCGCTTCGATTGCTAAGAATTATAAATCTTCTGATAAATTAGAATTAGCTATCTACGAAAAAGTAGGTATGGGTACTGGTTCACAGGCAAATAACCCGTGGTTGCAGGAATTCCCTGAGCCAGTTTCAAAGGCTTGTTGGGCAAATTATGCAACTGTTTCTTTAGCAACTGCAAAGAAATTGGGATTAGCACAAGAAGTTGAATTAGATACTTTAGAAGTTGAAGTTTCAATAGACGGAAAATCTGTAAAATTACCTTTCCTTGTACAACCTGGACAGGCAGATGATACAGTTGCTATTGCTATTGGTTATGGTAGAACAAAAGCTGGAAAATCAGCAGATGGTGTAGGTGTAAATATTTATCCATTTGCTTCTTTCGTGAACGGAAATATTTCATTCTCGAATGTTGGAAATGTACAAGTAAAAGCAACAGGAGAACAAGCACAGATTGCTCGTACACAAACTCATAATACCGTAATGGCACGTGAGGCGGTAGTTCAAGAAACAGTATTGAGTGAATATCAAAAGAATGTAAAAGCTGGTCGTTACGAACCAACGATTCTAACAGCAGAAGGTAAGAAATCTGCTATGGATGTGTCGTTGTGGAATGGTCATAAATATAACAATCATCACTGGGGAATGGTCATCGACTTGAACTCATGTACAGGTTGTGGGTCATGCGTAGTTTCTTGTACTTCTGAAAACAATGTACCAGTAGTAGGTCGCCAAGAAGTAATCAATCGTCGTGAGATGCACTGGTTACGTATTGACCGTTACTATTCTTCAGACGCTCAAGCAGAAGATTTATCAGGATTAGAAAAAGCATCTGCAAATCCAGAAGTGGTTTTCCAACCAATGCTTTGCCAACACTGTAATAATGCTCCTTGTGAGACTGTTTGCCCTGTTTTGGCAACAACTCACTCAACAGAAGGTTTGAACCAAATGACTTACAACCGTTGTATCGGAACACGTTATTGTGCAAATAACTGTCCATACAAAGTGCGTCGTTTCAACTGGTTCCGTTATTTCCAAACAGATGACTTTGATTTCAACTTGAATAATGACTTAGGTCGTATGGTGTTAAATCCAGACGTGACAGTTCGTTCAAGAGGAGTAATGGAAAAATGCTCATTCTGTGTTCAACGTATTCAGGCAGGTAAGTTAGAAGCTAAGAAAGAAAAGAGAAGACCAAAAGACGGAGAAATCATCACAGCGTGTGCTCAATCTTGTCCAACAAATGCGATTACTTTCGGAGATAAAAATGATCCAGAATCAGCGATTTCTAAGATTTTAGCAATAGAGAAAGAAGGACGTGCTTTTGGTGTAATTGAAGAAATCAATGTTTCTCCAAATATTTCTTATTTAGTAAAAGTTCGGAATAAAGACAGAGCAGCAGTAAAAGAAGAAGCAAAGGTAGAACATAAAGAACATTCATAAGGATTGGTTATTTTTAGAGTTGATAAATAAGTTTGTCAATATCGGAAGTTATAATTTTTAATTCAAAATTTTTAATTAGAATATATGTCTCACGTAGTATCACCAATAAGAGAAAAACTTGTGTCGGGCGGTAAATCTTACCACGATGTAACACAAGATATTTGTCGGCAAGTGGAAGGTGCTCCCACCAAAGAGTGGAAAATAGCATTTGGAATCTCTTGCGTAATTTTTACCTACGGTGCTTATTGTTTGGGCTACACTTGGTGGCAAGGAATTGGCGTTTGGGGTTTAAATAAAACCGTAGGCTGGGCATGGGACATTACCAACTTCGTATGGTGGGTAGGTATTGGTCATGCAGGAACACTTATCTCAGCAGTATTATTGTTGTTTCGCCAGAAATGGAGAACATCAATTAACCGTTCTGCGGAAGCAATGACAATCTTTGCGGTACTTTGTGCGGCATCATTTATTTTGGCTCACATGGGTCGTCCATGGTTATTTCACTGGGCGTTACCATTACCAAATACTTTTGGTTCATTGTGGGTAAACTTTAACTCACCATTAGTTTGGGATGTTTTTGCTATCTCAACCTATCTTTCGGTATCATTAGTTTTCTGGTATATGGGATTAGTACCAGATTTGGCAACAATCCGTGACAGAGCTCAAACAAAGGCTTCTAAATTTTGGTACGGATTATTTAGTTTAGGCTGGACAGGTTCTGCTAAAACTTGGGCTCGCTACGAATACGTTTCTTTGATTCTTGCGGGTATTTCAACACCATTAGTACTTTCGGTACATACAATTGTATCAATGGACTTTGCAACGTCTGTAATTCCAGGATGGCATACTACAATTTTCCCTCCTTATTTCGTGGCAGGAGCGATTTTCTCTGGTTTTGCAATGGTACAAACATTGTTATTGGTGACACGTGTAACTTTTAAATTAGAAGACTACATCACAATTGAACACATCGAAATGATGAACATCGTTATTACAGTAACGGGTTCAATTGTAGGTATTGCTTATTTGACAGAGTTCTTTATTGCATGGTATTCTGGAGTAGAATATGAAAGCTATTGTTTCGTAAACCGTGCAACTGGTCCTTATTGGTGGGCATATTGGATGATGATGACCTGTAACGTAATCTCTCCTCAAGTTTTCTGGTTTAAGAAAGTTCGTCAAAGTATTTTGTTATCATTTGTGATTTCGGTAGTAGTAAATATTGGTATGTGGTTCGAACGTTTTGTAATTATTGTATCATCATTACACCGTGACTACCTTCCGTCTTCATGGGCAATGTTCTCTCCAACAAGATATGACATTGGAGATTATTTGTTCTCATTTGGATTATTCTTTACGCTATTCTTCTTGTTTGCGAAGTTCTTGCCAGTAATCAATATGTTTGAGGTGAAAGCTGTAATGAAAGGAGTTTCAACAAAATATCCAAAGAAACAAGTTGCTCATAAGCAAATAGAAAAAGAAGATACAAAAATTGGTGAAGAAGTATCTGAGAGTTAATGAGTAAAGACTTCTCGATTCAAAGATTAAAAGAACTTTAAGATTAAAATAATGAATACAACAGAAAGATATTTAGTAGGAGTTTTTGATGATGACGAGGAATTGTTGCACGCAGTAACAGACGTGAAAACAAGAGGCGTGAAAATTGAAGAAGTATATACTCCTTTTCCTATTCACGGATTAGATGTAGCTATTGGTCACCCACGTACTCGTATTCCAATTGCAGCATTTATGTTTGGATGTTTAGGATTGGTCTGTATTTTATCTTTGATAAGTTATACTATGTACTTTGACTGGCCAATGATAATTGGAGGTAAAGACTTCTTTGCATTACCAGATTTTATACCAGTATCTTTTGAAGGAACAGTATTATTTACAGCCTTCGGAATGGTAGGTACATTCTTGGTAACCAATGGTTTATGGCCAGGTAAAGAGCCAAAGACTTTTGATTTGAGAAGTACAGATGATAAATTTATCATGACTATCAATATGGAGGATAACAAGAAAACAGAAGCCGAAATAGAGTCTATTTTGAGAAATTCTGGAGCAATTGAAGTTAATGTAAAGCAATTTTAAATCGTTATTAGCAAAAAATACGACTAATATTTAAAGCAATGTTGAACCAAAAAAATATAAGTTTATTGATGACAGGAGTCCTTGTTTCGGCAATGACTGCTTGTTCTGATAAACACAATGATACAGGTACAGAATTTGCTCCGAATATGTACCATTCGGTAGCTTATGAACCAATGTCACAGTCCAAGGGTGATACAAATACTATCAATCCTTATGGAATGAATATGCGTGAGCCTGTAAAGGGAACTGTTCCAAGAAGAGACTATGGAAAGCAAGATGGTGATAGTGTTGCTACCAAATTGAGAGAAATGGACTTGATTTCAAGAAATATCAATAAAGATGATATGGCTGCCTCTGAGTCCTTATTGAGTAACCCTTTTCCAAATAATGCAAAAAATTTAGAAAGAGGTAAAGAGCAATACGAGCGTTTCTGTCAGCACTGTCATGGTGAAGCAGGAAAGGGCGATGGTTTAGTAGCAAAGAAATATGCGGGTGTTCCAGTATATTCATCAGACGCATTGAAAGATGTGAATGATGGACATATTTATCATACAATTACACACGGGAAAGGGCGTATGTGGGCTCATGGGGCACAGATTACTCCTGCAGACCGTTGGAAAATCGTAATGTATGTTCATGAATTACAAAAGCAATAGTGTTATTTGACTTGATTCACTTCAAATAATTCTCAAATAATTAAATTTTAAAATTTCAAAATTAAAAATATGGCGGGACATTCACATTTTTCCCCAGCTAACGTCGAAGAGTATTTTGAGTTTACGGCTGAAGGTCGCAAAAAAGTACTTACAGCTTTGGTTATTGGTATTGTAGTTTTAGGTGTAGGAATCTATATGCTTATGAACGGTAATCATGAAGAAGCACACGCTGTGGCTGGTCATGCAGCCGAACATGGAGGTCATGCAGCCGAACATGGAAAAGAAATGTTATCTGGCGGAGCAGCATCTCATCATGAAACAGCATGGGATCCTTTGAATCGTCTTTGGGCAAATCTTTGGTTGAATGGCGTTTACTTTTCAGGCATTGCAGTGATTGGAATGTTTTTTGTATCTATTCAGTATCTTTCAAAAGCTGGTTGGTCTTCAGTTGTGAAACGTATTCCAGAAGCATTTCCTAAGTTTTTATTATTTACTGCTCCACTTTTAATAGGTCTTTTCATATTTAAAGGAGATGTGATTTTCCACTGGATGCACGAAGGTGTAACAGTAAAAGGGACTGAACACTACGATAAAATCATTGCAGGAAAGTCAGGATACTTGAATTTTACTTTCTTCTTGGTAAGGATGGTACTCATTTTTGCTGCATGGATTGGTTTATGGTTCATGATGCGTAAAAAATCAATAGAAGAGGATTTGATTGGTGGTACTGAAAACTTTACGAGTATGGTGAAATTGGGAACAGGCTTTATTGTGGCAATGGGTATCTCATCATCATTATCTGCTTGGGACTGGGTAATGTCAATTGATACTCACTGGTTCTCGACAATGTTTGGGTGGTATATGTTCTCTTCTTGGCACGTAACAGGACTTGCGGTGATAACGCTAACAGTTCTATTGTTGCAAGATAAAGGATATATGCAATACGTAAATGCTAACCATTTACATGATTTAGGTAAATTCATGTTTGCATTCTCTATCTTTTGGACTTACGTTTGGTTTGCTCAATTCTTATTGATTTACTATGCTAACTTTTCTGAAGAAACAATTTATTTCTTAGAAAGATGGGAAGGGCATAATAAGATTTATAAAGCTACTGAAATCTTGAACGTGTTTTTCAACTTCTTTTTCCCATTCTTGGTAATGATGAGCCGTGATGCAAAGAGAACGCCGATTTTCTTGAAAATCTGTTGTTTCTTCGTAATTGTTGGTCATTATTTAGATTTTTATCAAATGATTATGCCTGGTACAGTAGGTGACCATGGAGGCTATGGTTTAGTAGAATTTGGTACAATTATCGTATTTGCTTCGGCATTTATTTATGTAGTTTCACATGAATTAACCAAAGCATCTTTGATAGCAAAGAATCACCCATTTTTGGAAGAAGCATTGCACCATGATATTTAGGAAATTAATTTCTGAAAAAAATATCAAAAAAAATAGAGTCAGTAAAAACAATTACGATTAACAAATTTTTATATAGATAGTTAACAAAATTTTAAAGTTATGAACTATATCATTGGTCTCTTATCGGCAGTGTTTCTTGTTTTGGCAATTATGATTGTGAACAAGAGTATGGCACTTTCAAAAGGGCTTCAAAGAAACGAAGAAGAGGATGGGTACAGTCCAGTAGATGGAGCTAACAAGAATAACGCATTAGGAATGCTTCTATTTTTAGTATTAGGTTCGATTGGAGCAGCTTGGTCATTTAAGGTTTCGCAACCAGATTTCTTACCAGAAGCAGCTTCAGAACATGGTTTGAAAACAGATGAAATGTTCTGGACTTCAATGGCTGTAATTACATTTGCTTTTTTCGTAACAAATGCTCTTTTATTTTATTTTGCTTTCCGTTATCAATGGAAAAAAGATAGAGTAGCTACTTTTTATCCTGTAAACCATAAATTAGAAATTATTTGGACAATTGTTCCAGCAATAGTAATGGCTGTTTTGGTTTTTACAGGTTGGAGAACATGGAGTGAAATTACCTCACAAGCACCTTCTAATGCGGTAGTTGTAGAATTAACAGGTAAGCAATTTAACTGGTTGGTTCGTTACCCAGGTAACGACGATAATAAGTTAGGAGAATATGACTGGAGATTAATAGATGATAATAATCAGTGGGGTATGAAGTTTGATGATGAAAATTCATTTGATGATTTCACAAGTACTTCTGAGATTCATATTCCCAAAGGTGTACCTGTGCTATTGAGAATCAGAGCAAGAGATGTTTTGCACTCTGTTTATTTATCATACCAACGTGTAAAAATGGATGCTGTGCCAGGAATGCCAACAAAGTTCTGGTTCAAGGCTACCAAAACTACGGAAGAAATGCGTGCTGAATTACAGAAGCCTGATTTCAACTATAAGTTAAACTGTACAGAAGTTTGCGGAAGAGGTCATTTTGGTATGGCACTTACTTTAGTAGTTGACGAACCAGAAGATTATAAAAAATGGTGTTTAGAACAAAAACCATTTTTGACAACAAATCCTGATTATTTGGCAAAAGTGCCTGAGAAATTGAAAGCTAAGGCAAGTAAGTATATCGTTGCACCAGAAGCATCTTCTGATAGTACAACTGCAAGTATTGGAGGAACGAGTACGATTGTTACAATAAAGTAAGAAACAGAAAAATAAATTAAAAATAAATTATGGAAACTGCTGAACTACACGTACACGATGTTCATTCACATGACGAACATGAGCATGAACATCACGAGTTAGGTTTTATCAGAAAATATATTTTCTCAGAAGACCACAAAACTATCGCTAAACAGTATTTGATTAGTGGTATTATTTGGGCGTTCTTTGGTGGTGCATTGTCAATTTTGTTTCGTCTTCAATTAGGTTTTCCTGGAGCGAAATTAGAATGGTTGAGACCAATTTTAGGAGGATGGATTAATGAATCAGGTAAACTTGACCCAGAGTTTTATCTTGCACTCGTAACAATGCACGGTACAATCATGGTTTTCTTTGTATTGACAGCAGGACTTTCTGGGACATTTTCTAATTTTTTGATTCCTCTTCAAGTAGGAGCGAGAGATATGGCATCAGGATTTATCAATATGCTTTCGTATTGGTTCTTCTTTGTTTCTTCAGTATTGATGTTCTCATCATTGTTTATTGAGACAGGACCTGCATCTGGTGGTTGGGTTATTTATCCACCTCTTAGTGCATTACCGCAAGCAATGCCAGGTTCTGGATTGGGTATGACGCTTTGGCTATTGTCAATGACGTTCTTCATTATATCTTCTTTGATGGGAGGTATCAATTATATCTGTACGATTATCAACTTGCGTACACGTGGAATGACATTTACAAAACTGCCATTAACAATTTGGGCATTTTTCTTGACTGCTGTTTTGGGACTTTTATCATTTCCAGTGTTGCTTTCAGCAGCTTTATTGTTGATTTTTGACCGTAGTTTTGGTACTTCATTCTATTTGTCTGAAATCTATATTAATGGAGAAGCCCTTCCAAATGTTGGAGGATCGGCAATTTTATATCAACATTTGTTCTGGTTCTTAGGTCACCCAGAGGTTTATATTGTTTTGTTACCAGCTTTAGGTATTACGTCTGAAGTAATTGCAACTAACTCTCGTAAACCAATTTTTGGATACCGTGCGATGATTGGTTCGATGATGGGAATTACAGCTTTAGCATTTATTGTGTGGGCACACCATATGTTCGTTACAGGTATGAATCCGTTCTTAGGTTCTGTGTTCATGTTCTTGACATTGATTATTGCAGTTCCTTCTGCTGTAAAGGCATTTAACTATATTACAACACTTTGGAAAGGAAATATCATTTTCACCCCAGCAATGTTGTTTTCGATAGGTTTGGTTTCAATGTTTATTTCAGGAGGATTAACGGGTATCATATTAGGTAACTCTGCTTTAGATATTAATCTTCACGATACATACTTCGTAGTAGCCCACTTCCACTTGGTAATGGGTGCCGCTTCATTCTTTGGTTTGATGGCGGGTGTTTATCATTGGTTTCCGAAAATGTTTGGTAAAATGATGAATAGAACTGCAGGATATGTCCACTTCTGGTGTACTTTCGTTGGGGTTTATTTAGTATTCTTCCCAATGCACTATATTGGAATTGCAGGTTTTCCAAGACGTTATTATGCTTGGACTCAGGTGAATGGATTTGAAGCATTTGCGGATATGAATATGTTTATCTCAATTGCAGCGATTCTGACTTTTACTTCACAAATGGTTTTTGCAGTTAACTTCTTCTATTCAATATTTAAAGGGAAGGCAGCACCACAAAATCCTTGGAATTCAAATACTTTGGAGTGGACAGCACCAGTGAATGCTGGACATGGTAACTGGGTAGGAGAAATACCAGCAGTATATCGTTGGGCTTATGATTATAGCAAGCCAGGTTCAGCAACAGACTTTATTCCTCAGAATGTTCCATATTCTGCTACGCCAGAATCAAATTTACCAGAGGAAAATGAAGAAATTGCAACAGAAAAAGAAATAGATGGTTTGTTAGAAGCTCAAAATGAGTCTTACAACAGATAATTTCAAATAGTTTCAAAATAAGTTACCCTGAAAACTGAGAATGTCGCAATCAAAAATTTGATTGAAACATTCTCAGTTTTCGTCTAAGGGATTCTGTGAATTCTAAATTTTTAAGATTCTTTAGGATAAATCCACTATCAAATGCTTTTCCGTAAACTTGGTATATTAACAATAATCACTGTGTATCTTCTGATATTAGCTGGTGGTATTGTGCGTAGTACTGGTTCTGGAATGGGTTGCCCTGACTGGCCTAAATGTTTCGGTATGATTGTCCCTCCAACCGATGCGAGTCAATTACCAGCCAATTACAAAGAGATTTATGCTGAAAAATTACATGGAGAAGTAGAGTTTAATGTTGTTAAAACTTGGATTGAATATGTAAATCGCCTTTTGGGGGCTTTCACAGGAATTGTAGTTTTTGCAGCTTTTATAGTATCAATTTTTAGTTTTTGGAAAAAAGACAAAGTAATTGTATTTCTATCTCTTCTGGCAGTAGTATTAGTCGGAGCAAATGGGGCTTTAGGTAAATACGTTGTTGATTCATTCTTGAAACCAGGGGTAGTTACATTACACATGATGTTGGCTATTCTGGTAGTTTTTGTGCTGATTTATGCAATTGTAAGAGCTTGGTCACAAGTTGTGCAAATAGAAAGTATCACTAATAAATCGTTTATTAATAGACTTTTAATTATTACATTAATTCTTTCTTTTTCTCAGATTCTGATAGGAACTCAAGTTAGAGAGGCGATTGATAGAGTTATTGCAGACCCAATTTTCGGATACAATAGATTTACTTGGATAGAGCAAATGGGATTGCCTTTTTATATTCATAGGTCATATTCTCTTTTGATTTTTGGGTTACATATATACCTTATCTGGAATTTAAAGAAAAATATCACTACTCATGGCTTAACGCATAAGTTCTTGGTGACTCTCGTAGTGATAGTAGGAATTGAAATATTGACAGGTGTAATAATGGCATATTTTGGAGTACCCGCTTTTGCTCAACCAATTCACTTAACTTTGGCAATTGTTGCAGTTGGTATTCAATTTGTGGTTTTGATGTTGATTAATTCAGAGAGAGTTTTTAAAAAACAGGGCATATAGTAATGATTACAACTAACGAAGACATAGCTGTCAATACTACTTCAAAAATGAAAGCATATTACGAACTGCTCAAGTTTAGACTTTCGGCATTAGTAGCTTTTTCTGGAGCATTTGGTTATTCTTTAGCAATTCAAAAGATTGATTGGGAGAAAATAGTTCTGATAAGTTTAGGAGGATTCTTCATTACGGGAGCCGCCAATATCGTCAACCAAATCAAAGAAATTGAATTGGATAAACTGATGAAGCGTACACAAAACCGCCCTTTGCCAACAGGACGACTTTCTGTCAATGAAGCGGCAACCTTTTGTTTGATTTTATTCTCAATAGCTTTCTATATTTTATTTTTTGAATTTAATTACAGAGCAGGGCTTTTAGGAGTTTTATCCTTTTTGCTTTACGGGTTTGTTTATACACCACTCAAAAAAGTTGGACCGATTTCAGTATTTGTTGGAGCTTTTCCAGGAGCATTTCCTCCAATGATTGGTTGGGTGGCTGCTTCAAACCATTTTAGTTTAGAACCTGGGATTTTGTTTGCAATTCAATTTTTTTGGCAATTCCCACACTTTTGGGCTATCGCTTGGGTAGCTGATGAGGATTACCAAAGAGCTGGGTTCAAGATGTTACCCAATAATGGACATAAAGATTTGCGTACTGCCATCACAATGATGATTTACACAATCTTCCTTGTTCCTTTGGGTTTTGTGCCACATTTGTTGCACATGACAGGCATAAACTCGGCAATGATTGCAGTAATGTGTGGAGTTTTATTTTTATCACAAACGTTTTATTTAATGTCAAAACCAGCCGATAAAGCCGCCCTGATGCTGATGTTTGGCTCGTTTATTTACTTACCAATTGTTCAGATTGCTTATTTATTGGATAAAATTTGATAACATATAATAATGGTACAAGAACATTTAAAAAATTTGAATCTGGCAGATGAGCCAGATGAAACACTAAGTATGAATCCTAAAAAATTCATGCTTTGGTTGTCAATTGTGTCGTTTTTGATGATGTGGGCAGGTTGGACTTCGGGCTATTTAGTACGTAAAGCAGAAGGTAACTGGCACGAGTTTCCGCTACCTACAATCTTCTGGTGGTCAACTGGAGTACTACTAATTAGCAGTATTTCTATGCACTGGGCATTAATCTCTGCAAAAAAAGATAATTTCAGTACGCTCAAAACAGCAATTTCTATTACTTTTGTATTCGGAATGGCTTTTTTAGTCATGCAAGTATTTGGTTTTTCTGAATTAATAGGAAAAGACATCTATTTTGTAGGAAATGACAATGCTGCTCAATGGCTTTACGTGATGGTGTTTTTTCACGGAGTTCACGTAATATCGGGATTAATAGTACTAATATTTTCTTTGATATCAGCCTTCAAATCAGATGTTCATGCAACCAAATTGACAAGAATCGAGCTATGTGCTACGTATTGGCACTTTTTAGATTTACTTTGGCTGTATTTGTTTATCTTCCTTTTGTACAATCGTTAGAAGTAAAAAATATATTAACTAATCAAACTAATAAAACTTAGTACGCAATGTCTGCAATACACGCAATACCTGCTGTTCCAGAAAAAATGACTTGGTCAGGTGGTTCAGAACCTTTGAAAGCAAGTTATGGTAAATTGATGATGTGGTTCTTCCTCATCTCTGATACTTTTACATTCTCAGCTCTGTTGGTTACTTACGGAATGATTCGCTTTAGTCAGAATGCCTATGTAGGTCTTCCAGAAAATTTCCACTTTGCAACTACTCACTGGCCTGTTCCAGATAAAGTATTTGAAGCACTTCCTTTTCTAAGTGGTTCTTACCCATTATTTTTTGTAGGAATCATGACTTTTATCTTGATTTTTAGTTCAGTAACAATGGTATTGGCAGTAGAAGCAGGACACCGTGGCGACCGTGCAGATGTTGAAAAATGGATGCTTTGGACTATCGTTGGTGGTGCTACGTTCTTAGGTTCACAGGCATGGGAGTGGGGGCACTTTATTGCAGGTCCACATGATTTATCTTTGGCAGCAACTAATTTAGCTGGTGAGCCAATCGTTGGTGCTAATCTTGTTCGTAATCCTTATGGACCGCCTGCATTTGCTGATTTATTCTTTTTTATTACAGGTTTCCACGGAACACACGTATTCTCAGGTGTGATTTTGAATATCATGATTTTCTTCAATACAGCAACAGGTATGTACGAAAAACGTGGACACTATGAAATGGTAGAAAAAGTGGGTCTTTATTGGCACTTTGTAGATTTAGTTTGGGTATTTGTATTTACCTTCTTCTATTTGGTGTAATTCCCATTTCTAAGCTAAAAGATATTTTCTAATCGAAAAACAATTAATATAATGGCACAACAACCATCACAAAGCACTGAACAAAAAGTTATTCCACCAGCACAAACTGGTGCAATCTGGAAGACTTTCTTTATTCTTGTAGTACTTACAGTTATTGAGTTTATTATTGTAGCTATAATGCCTGCAAGCCAGATGAGAGTCGCAATTTTCGCAGGAATGACTATTGTAAAGGCATTCTTTATTGTAGGAGAATTCATGCACTTGAAGCACGAAGTAAAATCATTGATTTGGATGATTATCGTTCCAACAATTTTCGTAGCTTGGCTTTTATTGGCTTTGATGTACGAAGGCGGGAATTTATACAATCCTTTGAGATAATATTTTAATTTGGAAATTTGAAAGTTTAATAATTTGGGAATTTAGAAAAAAACCAATCGTAAACTTTATACTTTTACAGAATATTCATTTATGAAGAAATTCACAAAAGCTGGAATACTAATCGCTGTATTGGTCATTCCAGCTTTATTGTTTTATTGGGCAAGTAGTTCAATAACAAATCATTATAAATTGCCAACGTATTTTCCGATGATTGATTCTACAACCAATGAAATATTGGTAGTGAAAAATCAAGATAGAAAAGGGAAAGAGTCTGAAATGGATACAGTTTTCCATCAAGTTCCACAGTTTACCTTGACTGACCAAGACGGAAAAGAATTTTCAAGTGAGAAACTAAAAGGCAAAGTTTTTGTAGCCGATTTTTTCTTTACGAGATGCGGTTCAATTTGCCCAAAAATGTCTTCCCAATTAATAAGGATTCAAGATATTTTTACAAACAATTTGGATGTACAATTAGTATCATTTTCAGTAGATCCTACACATGATACGCCCGAAGAATTGGCAAAATATGCCAAAGAATATGACGCAAAGTCAAGTCAGTGGACATTTCTGACGGGAAGTAAAAAAACGATTTATCCATTAGCAGTGAAAGGTTTCTTTTTGCCAGTAGCAGATGCATCTGAGTATGACAAAGCAGTGAAAACGCCAGACGAAACTTTTATTCATTCAGAAAAACTGATTTTGGTAGATAAAAACAAGCACATCAGAGGATTCTATGACGGAACTGACAAGAGAGACGTAGATAGATTAATTGCTGAAATTAAAGTGTTATTAGAAATTCATAAGACAGAAGGGAAAGAACGCAAAAAACGATAAAATCGTTAATATTATAGGAATCGTTATTCCAATTGTTGTAGCAATTTTGATTGGCGGAGTAAGGCATAAAATTGATTTAGGTGCTTGGACGAAGACTTTGCCACACATTATTGCTTTCATGAATAGCACAACTGCTTTGACATTGATTTTGGGCTTGATTTTTATTAAAAGTAAAAACTACATTGCTCATGAACGCATGATGACTGCTTCGTTTTTGCAAGGAGGCGTATTTTTGGTACTGTATATTTTGTATCATATTTCAAATGAAAGTACTTCGTCAGCTTCGATGCCAAGCCCGCAAAGAGGAATTTATTTATTTCTTTTGGCAAGCCATATTATTTTGTCGATTGGGGTAGTTTGGTTTGTGGTTCGGGCAATGTACTATTCTCTGAGTAAGCAATTCGATGCTCATAAAAAGGTAGTAAAAATTGCCTTTCCAGTTTGGTTATATGTTTCTGTAACAGGAGTTATTGTTTACTTTATGATTAGCCCGTATTATAATTAATTTAAAAATTTGAAGATAGGATAATTTGAAAATTATTGCTAATTAAAATACAAAAATGAAAAAAATCTTAATCATAACATTCTTAGTACTCATTGCTTGTACATTGGCAGATGCCCAATGTGCAATGTGCCGAATGACGGTAGAAAGTACAGTCTCTAACGGACGTAGTACCATAGCGAGTAACTTAAACACTGGAATTTTATATTTATTATCAGCTCCTTATTTTTTGGTTGTTGCCGTTGGTTTTTTCTGGTACAAATACAGTAAAGAAGCTACTGCTAAGAAAGCAAACATCAGAAAAAGGGTACAAGCTGCCATGAATTCTTAAAAATAAAACCCTAACTGCTTGGAAGTTAGGGTTTTATTTTTTAATATTATTCCATGATTCAATAGTAATATTTCCGTTTCCCCCTGCCCAAGTAGTTTAATCAATTCTTCGAGTATTCGTTTTATACGTAAAAACTCTTTTTTCAACTAATAGCCTGAGTGGTGATTTAAAGATTGTTTCACTTTAAATGTTCACCGCTATGAACAAACTCTTTACCAGTATTCGTGGGCTTTTGCCCTTGATGTTAGGTTTTTGCTTGTTATTTATGAGCAAACCCGTACACGCACTCACGACAGTCATTTCGACTGATACCTCGTGGCGTGTTTATCTCCAACCCCCAGCCCCTCCAGCTTCTTGGCTTACGGCTCCAGCAGCTTCGCTTAGTCCGCTAACTTGGCGTGTACCAGGCGGTGGAAAATCCAATTGCGGTCAATTAGGAATTGCGGGTGTAAACAAAATTTGGTATCCCAATCTTTTGCCTTACTCGCCGTACCAGACTTGTTATTTTCGGAAGAGTTTCATGGTCGATAAACTCTGTGAAGTAAAATCCTTGGTGATTGAAGCTGCTTCAGACGATGAGTTTACACTTTATGTCAACGGAAATTATATCGGTATAGGTGGTGCAGCTGCCAAAACGATGACCATTCCTGTGTCTTATCTCAGATGTGGCGAAAACGTTATTGCTATCAAAGCGAGAGATATTGCTGCTGTTTGCTGGTGGATGAGTGCGAGGGCAACAATGACAACTAATCCGATTGCTTTTGCTGTTTCAACAAATGCGACTGCTGCGAATCCTATCTGTGCAGGAACAAGTTTGCAATTATTTGCTACTGGAATGCCAGCAGGTACAACGTATTCTTGGACAGGACCGAGTGGATTTGTTTCTAATCTGCAGAATCCTGTAATACCTTTTGCAGCTATAACCGCAACGGGTATTTATACGGTTACGGCTTCTTATGGGCAATGTTGCAAATACACGCTTTCTATCAAAGTAGGTGTAAAGAATTGCTGTGAAACTTCTCCTGTTGCAAATGACTGTTGTCTGGATTTTACCAGTAAAGGCATTAAATGTGTAGCTGGAGTTTATTATTTTTCTTTCTGTGTGAAAAATAACTCTGGGCATAACATTCAACAAGTAAAAGTCTTTAGTACAACGGCTGGGGTAAATTATACACCAAATATTTTCTCGGTAAGTCTTGCTCCAGGGCAAACTTATTGTAATACCGTTGTTGTATCTGGACCTAATGCTGTGGCAGGAAATACGGTTTGTATGAAGGCTGAATTGGTAGAAATTGACAAGAATAAATGCGAGGAAATATGGTTCTGTATTTCTAAAAATGAACTCTGTTTACCATTGCCATTCTGTCCAGTTGTGCAAAATTGTGATTCTGTAAAAGTAAGTCTTGCTCCGAATATCATTACTATCTGTAAAGGTGATTCGGTTCAACTCAATCCAATTGTTTCACCAGCGTCAGGGCTAAATTATCTTTGGACACCTGCTACTGGATTAAGCTCGACAACAATCAAAAATCCTTGGGCAAAACCAATCGTAACAACCAATTATGTGTTGGTAGTCTCTTTGCCTGGAACAAACTGTCTCAGAGAATCTGGGGTTACAGTTATCGTAAAAGATTGTCCGAAACCTTGCGATTCTTTGTCAGTTGCCTTTAATCCAATCAATTTAACGATTTGTAGAGGTGATTCTGTCAAACTAAATCCGATTGTTACGCCATCTTCTGGAGTAACTTATACTTGGACACCACCAGCAGGATTAAGTTCGACAAGTATCAAAAATCCTTGGGCGAAACCAACCACAACTACTGCTTACACACTAACAGTAGCGATTGTTGGTACTAATGGACAAACTTTGTGCAAACGGAACGCAACTGTAAATGTAACTGTGAAAGATTGTCCGAAACCTTGTGATTCCTTGTCAGTTGCCTTTAATCCTACAACTGTTACGATTTGTAAAGGAGATTCTGTCCAACTGAATCCGATTGTAGCACCTTCATCTGGAGTGACTTACCTTTGGACACCACCAACGGGTTTGAGTTCGACAACGATTAAAAACCCTTGGGCAAAACCATTAGTGACTACTTCTTACGTTTTAGCAGTTGGGATTAAAGGAACTAATTGCCTAAGAGAAGCTGTGATTCAAGTGATTGTGAAAAATTGTCCAAAACCTTGCGATTCCTTGTCAGTTGCCTTTAATCCAATCAATTTAACGATTTGTAGAGGTGATTCTGTCAAACTAAATCCAATTGTTTCGCCAGCTTCTGGAGTAATTTATACTTGGACACCGCCAGCAGGATTGAGTTCGACAAGTATCAAAAACCCTTGGGCAAAACCAACCACAACAACTGCCTATACGCTGACAGTCTCAATTGTTGATGCTACTGGACAAGTTTTATGTTCTCGGAGTGCAACAGTGACTGTAACCGTGAAAGACTGTACAAATCCTTGTGATAAGTTGTCGGTTAATTTTACTCCAATGAGTGTTACGATTTGTAAAGGAGATTCTGTCCAATTAAATCCAAATGTAACGCCAGCAGTAGGAGTGACCTACCTATGGACACCACCAACGGGTTTAAGTTCGACAACGATTAAGAATCCTTGGGCAAAACCAATGGTCACGACTTCTTATGTTTTGGCAGTTGGGATTCCTGGAACAACTTGTCTGAGAGAAGCTGTGATTCAAGTAATTGTGAAGGATTGTACAAAACCTTGCGATTCCTTGTCGGTTGCTTTCAATCCGACAACTCTAAATATTTGTAGAGGTGATTCTGTCCAATTGAATCCGATTGTAACGCCGTCGTCTGGAGTAACGTACCTTTGGACACCACCAATTGGTTTAAGTTCGACAACAATTAAAAATCCTTGGGCAAAACCATTGGCAACAACAACTTACGTTCTATCAGTTGGTATTAAAGGAACGACTTGTCTAAAACAGGCTGTTGTGAATGTTGTGGTGAAAGATTGTGCAAATCCTTGTCAGAATTTATCGGTAGGATTTAATCCAAATGTTGTAACTGTCTGCAAAGGCGATTCTGTCCAATTGAATCCGGTAGTAGCACCAGCAACGGGCGTAACTTATACATGGACACCGCCAACAGGATTGAGTTCAACGACAATCAAAAATCCTTGGGCAAAACCTTTGACTACAACGATATATATTCTAAAAGTTTCGATTTTGAATACTGCTGGACTACCACTTTGTATTCGGGAAGCCCCTGTAACAGTTTTTGTGAAGGATTGTCCCCCTGCTACGGGAGGTAGAATAGGAACGGGAGAAGGAAATACTAATTCAAGTGAAGGAGTGAAAGTTTTCCCGAATCCTACACAAGATGAATTGACAGTGGAAATTCCTGAAAATCTTGATTGGAAAAGTGTACAACTTGTTAATCAACAAGGAGTTAGCTTTGGTCAACAAGAACGACAAGCGGGAAGTCCGAGTGTTAAATTCAATCTTCGTAAAGCTCCGATAGGCTCATATTTGATTTTAATACAAACCACAGATGGGCAAGTTGTGAAGAAAATTATGAAGGAGTGAGTTGAATAATGAGGGAATGATTGAATGATAGAATGAAGGAATAAATTCTATCGTTCATGAAACCTCATTTTATAGGAAGTCTAATAAAATTGAATACTAAATTTTACAAAAAAGGCTATCAGATTAATTTCTGGTAGCCTTTTTTGTTCTTGAACTTGTTCCTTATCTTTGAAAGAATACTTATCAATTCAACATAAAATGCTTGCAGAATTACACTATCCTTCCATTTTCTTACACGGCGAAGACTTAGACGAATACTTGGCAAAAGGTTGGTTCAGAATGGGACAGAGTATTTTTACGACGAACTTCCTCAAATTCAAAGGGTTATTCTACAATGCTATTTGGTTAAGAATTGATTTGAATACTTTTACACCATCCAAAAATCAAGAGAAATTGATTAAACTCAATGCTCGATTTAGGGTTGAAATTAAACCACTTCTAAAGATTACAACCGAACATACAGAGCTTTTTGTAAAATACAAAACTCATATCACTTTCGATGCTGCACCGTCTATTACCCAACTTTTGTACGATAATGATTTGAGTAATGTTTTTGATACTCAACAAGTATGTATTTATGACCAAAATAAATTAATTGCTTGTGGCATTTTAGACTTAGGACAAACATCCTCTGCGGGTATTGTGTGTTTCTATGATTCTGATTATAAGAAACATAGCCTCGGAAAGTACCTGATGTATCTGAAAATTGATTACTGTCAGAAACGTGGAATGGAGTTTTTTTATCCAGGTTATTTTGCCCCAAATTATCCACTTTTTGATTACAAATTAGAATTAGCAAAACCATCTTTGGAATACCTTGAATTAGCGACAAATCAGTGGAAAGCTATTGGAGAATACTCCTTTTCTGATACGCCTTTGGTAGTAATGACTCAGAAATTAAATAAGTTATCCGAGTATTTTAAGCAATGGAATTTTGAGCATAAGTTTTTCTATTATGATTTTTTTGATGCCGATTTAATAGCAAGTCTGAATGGTTTAGAACTTTTTGATTTTCCCGTTTTTCTCTATTGTCTTGAAATTGGAGATTTGAAAAATATCCCAATTATTGTCTATGATGTTCAAAGTTCGCAATACCATTTACTCCTTTGTGACGCCCCCTACACGATAGATAGACAGTTTGAAAAAGAAGATTTATTCAATAAAAATCTCCTGCGAATGACCAAGCATTTATTCGCATCAGAATCAGCCGTGGTAATGGCAAAAGTATTGGCAATGTCTTGGGAAAGAACGTCTATTTCTCAGTCATGACAAAGGATTTTTTCATGAAATTTAAGCCCATTTTAGACCTTTCCAGTAGGAGAGGAATTGGGTTAATATTTTGTAAAAGCAAGTATATATCCCCTAATTATTTCACCAAAATTGGGTTTTAAGAAAATATTTCAAAAATAATTTTATGAATAAGTATTTGATAATCAATAAATTAAAAATATTTTACAAAAATTTAGAAAAATAAATTTGGATTATTCAGATTCTTTTTTGCTACCTTTGTATCACAAAAAACAAGAAAACAACAATGCGAAATCGTCTTTTCAATACATCACAAGATTTATCTCTAATGTCGCAATTAGGGCATACTATCGAAAGACGGGTTTATAGTATTTTTAGGTGAATGAGATTCATCAAAATATACCAAAGCCCGACCGAAAAGTTGGGCTTTTTTTGGTCTAATATCAGTGTAATTTTAAACAAAAACTTAGTTAAATTTTAGGATTCAAATTATAATGCTCAGAACAACCAATCAATATCTGCTGATTTCATCAAATCTAAACGGGTTACATGGCGTAAACTCATGTTCTCGGATTGGCGATTTATTACGCCGTGATTTAGACTTGACAGTAGATTCTGATGATAAACATCTGAGGTACAGGAATTTATGCACATAAATCATTCTTAAATCGAATGTGCAAGAAGCCCGACCTCAGCCAAAAGCGAAGTTGGGCTTTTTTATTTACTTCTAAATTTAGTATCAACAACAAAAACATGAAAACAATATGGTTTACGTCCGATAACCACTTCGGACACAAAAATATCATCAAATTCAGTAATCGACCATTTGCAACAATGGAAGAAATGGATGAAGAAATGATAAAACGCTGGAATGAAAAAGTACAGCCACAAGACGAAATTTATCATTTGGGAGACGTTGGTTTGTGTAGTTCGGGCAGATTGAAAGAAATTTTGAATCAATTGAATGGGAAAATTTACCTCGTCAGGGGAAATCACGAAAGTGCAGCCGAAGCCTGTAAAGAACGGTTTGAATGGATTAAGGATTATTACAAACTCAAAATCCAAGATGCTGATTTTCAGGGAGGTGAACAACAAATAATTCTGATGCACTACGCCATGAGAGTCTGGGACAAAAGCCATTGGGGAACATACCAATTGTACGGTCATAGCCACGGAGAACTACCTGATGAAAGTGATTTATTGTCGATTGATGTAGGGGTTGATTGTCATAATTTTTATCCTATTTCTTGGGAAGAAGTAAAAGCAATTATGAAACAAAAAACATGGACTCCGCCTTTTCAGAAATTTAAACTGGAGGTAGCCCGAATGGACGAGGACGCAGTCTTGAAAACTGTCAGTCGGGAAACCCGATTTGTAGGTTCGATTCCTACTGCCTCCGCAAATAGCCCTTTAGCCCAATTGGCAGAGGCACTTGTCTTAGAAACAAGGTAGTGCGAGTTCGAATCTCGCAAGGGTGACAAAAATGGTCGTGTATCCCAATCGGCAGAGGAAAATGGCTTAAACCCATTTCATGTGTGAGTTCGAATCTCACGACGACTACAATTTTACATAGGCATATACTCCAATTGGCAGAGAGCGTTGTTTCAAAAACAATGAAGTGTTGGTTCGAATCCGACTATGCTTACAATTTGTTTAAATTGCTGAGTAGTTCAAAGGAAGAACATACCGCTACGGACGGTAAGGTAGAGGTTCGAGTCCTCTCTTGGTAACCAGTAATTTCTTTTTTTGGTAAAAGACCTCGTGAGAGGTCAAACATGATTAGCCATACGTGAAACGTATGGAATAGAGAAATGAGCGAATTCAACCCCGAATGGGGTTGAAGCCACAGATTAATTCATTTTTCCCCGAGTTTCACTCAGGGCTAATCAAATTTAATCCTTTCAGGATTTCAAAAAAGAAATTGCTGCTTGGCAACTATTTCTTATCTAAATCTTTAATAATCAAACACTTAAATTCAATACTAAAATGAGAAATGACGTAATTAAGAATTTCCTTGTCAATTCTGAAGAAACAGGAAGACATATTGTAGTCTCGATAAGGACTGGACGCAAGTATTTTATTGAACCGATTGGCGATGGCAGAATGGCAGATTGGGGAAGCTATAATCCAAGCACAGGGGACATAGAAAATAAAAAAGGAGCTGGAAAATACACGGGTTCTGTTACGTCTGAAAACTCTGTGATTATTGAAAAAAACGGTTTCAGTAATATTCATTTCGTTGAAAAAGGTAGTCCTTATTCTGTCATTGATAAAATTGATGCAGACTATCCAACCATAAGTAGGAGTTAAGTTTTAGGATGAAAAATTTCCAAATAAAAAATGCAAGTTTTTGATTTTCAAATACTTAAACCGATAAAAAAATAAAATGATACTCGCCATAGATGTATTTTACGAACAGAATAAAGCAAAGATTATAGGCATATTTTTCAATGAATGGGCGGACGAAAAGTTCGCCCAAAAAATAGAATTGTTTCGTCATGATATTGCTGAATACGAACCAGGAGCTTTCTACAAGCGAGAATTACCCTGTATTTTGGATGTCCTCGAACAAACCAATGTAGCAAATATCCAGTGTATCATTGTAGATGGATATGTCTATTTGGATGATGACAAAAAGTTGGGTTTGGGTGGTTATTTATACGATGCCATCAATCAGAAAGTTCCAGTTATTGGTGTTGCAAAAAATCATTTTGCCAACAATACAAAATACGTGATTGAGGTTCTCAGGGGTGAAAGCCAGAAGCCCTTGTATGTCACTGCCGTAGGTACAGATTTGGAAGAAGCCGCAAATAATGTCAGGAATATGCACGGTGCATTCAGATTTCCAACATTATTGAAGGAATTGGATAATCTTACAAAGCAATAATTGTTAGACGGTGGAATTAGTGTATTGGTAGCACGACAGATTGTGATTCTGTTAGAAGCCGTTTTAAAATATGTTTTGCGTAAAGTTATTTTGTATTTTTTGATTAGTTGAATCTAATTTTTTTAAGGAATATTGGTTAATATTTCGTAAAAAATTAGGTTTAAATAGTCGAAATAAGACAAACTAAATTTACCTGAAGATATTTTAAAACGGCTTCTAAATATTGGTTCAAATCCGATATTTCACACAAAATTGATTTTGAAAATAAACCTTTCCATTTCGTGATTGTCTAAATTCTGTAAACAATCAAAAACGAATGACATGGAAACTTCAAAATCATTATTGAATGTAATTTGTGGTCTATTTTTATTGACCATACTTTTGGCATTTATGCCTTCAGAAGCTCAGGGACATCATCACGGTCATGGCAAAGACAGAGGAGGAAGAAGAGTAAGACCTGCAGTAAAAGTAGTTGCTTTTTCAAGAACTAAAAGGGTTATTGTCCGCCCAAGAGTAGTACGAACTGTTAGAGTTTTACCAACGGGTTGCAGAACTTTTGTCCATAACAGAAATAATTATTATGCCCATAACGGCTTATATTATGGTTTACGCAACAATGCTTATGTAGTTATGCCAGCACCTTTTGGTATTAGAATTAATATTTTGCCAGTGGGTTACAGAAATGTTCGTTGGGGAAATGCCAACTATTATTATCACAGAGGGGCGTACTATAACCGAGTGGAAAGTACAAATGAATACGAAGTAATAGAACCCAAAGTAGGAATGGTTGTGCCAGAATTGCCAGAAGATGACGTAGAAGAAGTACAAATAAATGACCAAACTTATTATGAGTATGATAACTATTTGTACAAGCAAATCCCGACAAAATCAGGATTACAGTACGAAGTTGTGGGTACATTAGAAGATAAATAGTGTGAGTTTTTTTGGTTGAAAAGCCCCGTGGAGATTCTCTGCGGGGCTTTTTTTGTTAAGAATTGTACTTCACCATGATTTGAAATAGGGGTGAATTGAAATAGGTTTTGTTTTCTCATCAGAAAAAGTAATTTTGTTATTGCAACCACTGTAAAAAACAAAATTTTATGGAAGAAAAATATCAAGGGAAATACCGAATCCCTTCTACACGCCTTCAAAATTGGGATTATGGCTCTGATGGAGCATATTTTATAACTATTTGTTGTAAAAATAGGCTTCATTTTTTCGGAGAATGTAACGATGCAAAAATGAAATTATCTACTGAAGGAGCTATTGCACAAGGTTTTTGGTATGAAATTCCAAAACATTTCCCTTTTGTGGCATTAGGAGAATTTATCGTTATGCCGAATCATATTCACGGCATTTTGATTTTGGATAAGGAACGGGATTATATGAACGATGTAGAGACAAGGCATTGCCTTGTCTCTACCAATACAACAGAAAGAACATTTGGTCAAAATCGTTTTCAAAACCAAGGAAAAGATACTGTCTCATCAATTATTGGTTCATACAAATCTGTCTGTACGAAACATATCCGAAAGACATTTCCAGCAATAGAATTTGGATGGCAAACTCGTTTTTGGGATAATATCATTAGAGATAGCCAGTCATTTGATAATATCAGTCAGTATATCATCAACAATCCTGCAACATGGAACAAGGACAAATTTTTTAATAATGATACGTAGAGTAGAGACAAGGCAATGCCTTGTCTCTACTTTCGGACAAATAGGTTTCTAATTATTGGTATGCAGACAGGGCAATGCCTTGTCTCTACCCTCTCCCAAATCTAATATAAATAAACATGAAAAAATCCCTAATCATCCTCCTAACATTAACCACCATTTCAACCTTTTCTCAGAAAAAGAGAGCAGTTGCGGCTATTCCACAAAATACTGATAAACAGACGGTTATCTCTAATATCGACAAGCGGTTTGAAGAATATGCAGGTATTTCAAAACAAATCTGGAATTATGCTGAGTTGGGATATATGGAAGAAAAATCTTCTGTTTTATTACAAGAATTATTGAAAAAAGAAGGTTTTAATGTGCAGGTTGGTGTAGCAGGAATCCCGACGGCATTTTTGGCAACTTTTGGCGAAGGAAAACCTACGATTGGAATTTTGGGAGAATATGACGCCCTCCCAGGACTCGCACAGGAGGCAACGCCCGAAATAAAACCAATTCCAAATCAGCGTGGGGGGCATGGTTGTGGTCATAACCTCTTCGGGACGGCTTCTGTGGCGGCGGCGCTTGAGGTGAAAAATTGGCTACAAAAATCTGGACAAAAAGGTACTATCAAGATCTTTGGTTGTCCTGCCGAAGAAGGTGGTTCTGGCAAAGTTTATATGGTGCGAGAAGGACTTTTTAATGATGTGGACGTGGTACTACATTGGCATCCAGGTTCTCAGAATTCGGCAGATGCAGGTACGTCTTTGGCAAATAAAAATGCTAAATTCCGTTTCAAAGGTATTGCGGCACACGCTGCAGCATCGCCCGAACGTGGGCGTTCTGCCTTGGATGGCGTAGAGGCGATGGACATGATGGTGAACATGATGCGTGAACATATTCCGCAAGATACCCGTATTCATTACGTAATCACGAAGGGCGGAGATGCCCCAAATGTAGTGCCAGCTTATGCTGAGGTGTATTATTACGCTCGCCATAAAGACCGTGATATTTTGCAAAGTGTTTGGAAACGGATTGAAAATGCGGCTCAGGGTGCTGCACTTGGTACGGGTACAAAAGTAGAATGGGAAGTTTTGGGCGGAGTTTTCAATCTTTTACCAAATGTGTCATTGGCAGAAACCATGCACAATAATTTAGCGATGGTCGGGGGTGTAACTTATACCGAAGAAGAGAAAAAGTTTGCCGAAAAAATCAGTGAAACTTTGGGTGAACAAAAACAACCCGTAGAAAATGCAGCGAAGGTGAAAGACTTTAGAGATGCCTCGGAAAGTGCCACCAGTGGAGGTTCTACCGATGTTGGCGATGTCAGTTGGACTGTACCAACGGTGGGTTTACAAACTGCTACTTGGGTTTCGGGTTCTGCCGCACATAGTTGGCAATCTACGGCTGCCAGTGGTATGTCGATTGGTCAAAAAGGAATGATTGTTGCCGCTAAAACATTGGCTTGCACGGCTTTAGATTTATTTAAAGACGCTGCACTAATCGAAAAAGCAAAGGCTGAATTTATGCAGAAAAGAGGAGCAAATTTCAAATACGAAGCATTATTGGGAGATAGAAAACCAGCATTGGATTACAGGAAGTAGTTTTAATTGCTCGCCCCAAATTCCAATTTGGGGTGGGCTATGGTCTTGCGTCTCTGACGCATTTTGCAATCTAAAGCGTCAGAGACGCAAAGCCATTACCGCCCCAAATCGGAGTTTGGGGCGAGCGAGATGAATAAACACAACATCTAATTTTAAATCCTACCCGTATGAAACCCCTAAATGCAACCACTTTAAAAATTACCATTTCGTGTTTTATTGCTCCCTCATGTTTTATTGCTTTCTTAATTTTATTTGAGGTCTGCTTATACCGCTCTATCCATTTCAATAATTATATTGTAAGTAAATTTGGACTTCTTGGTTGTGTATTGCAGCCTTGGAAAACCTATAACCTATTGATTTTCTGGGTGTATGAGTTATTTTGGATGGGATTATCTTACAGAATTAGTAGAAAAGGATATTTGCAGAAAAACACAAATCTAAAAATATTAGGGGCATTTTTATTGTTTTCTGCCATATTTATAGCGTATAGATGGTGGCATGGAAATCCCCTATCTTTTCTTGATTATAAGGAGGGTTTAACAAAACAAGCAATGCCAATATTCTCCAATCATTACTATCTGAAATGGGCAGTTTTTATTAAAATGCTTGTTTTTTTACTTCTTCTAATAATCATATCTTACAGAACTGTTTTTAAATTTTGGGATAAAAAACTGAGAATCAAATATTTAACTATTGGTTTTATTACCACAATAGTAGGGTATATATTTTGGGTTAAAATATTAGGGAGAATTTTTGTTTATGTAATGTCATCTTCTTAAAACTGACCCCTCTCGCACTAAATTCCAATTTGGAGAGAGCGAATTTAAGTTATCTAAACTGCTCCACAATCTCCGAATACTTCCGAGCAACAGGCACTATAAAATCTATTTCTTTCAAATGTAATTTAAAGCCCTGTGCATTGCCCGAAATCTTCACGACTTTATCCAAATTTACAATAAAAGAACGATGACACCTTACGATGGATTTTAGCTGAATCTGCCCTTCCAACCTCGTTAAACTACTTCTGATTAATTCCTTAAAAATCTGTTCATCTTTCAGAAAAACAACTGTGGAATAATTATCACTTGATTCGATGTATAACAAGTTTAGGGTGGATAGTCTTAGTGTATCTTTCTCATTTTCAGCAACTAATACTAATTCTGAACTTTGCGTTTGCTCACTCGTATTTGTAGGCTGAGGAGGGGTACTATATTGTTTTAGGTGATAAATGTAGTTGCTGAGAACTATCCCAACCATCGGAAAAATACCGAGAATAAAAGTATAGCCAACCATGTTGAAAATGGCGTAAAAATTAGAATCAATTGAAAGTGTCAATACGCTATAAAGAATATTAGACAGTGTTATCAGAGTAAAGTTCAACATAAAAAAGAAAATCTCTCGACCAACCGTCCAGTTTTCTTCTTTGAAATAATTAGGAAAAATTTTAGGAACAATAAAATATAAAAAAAGCATTGTCGCCGAGGTAATAATACCATAGCCAAACAGGATTGAAATTTTATTGGGAGAATGGAAATCATTGATACCAAATGGTTCGAAATAAATCAAAAATAGACCAATAAAAAAGCCAGCCCCTAAAGAAAGAAAGATTTTTCGCCTGTCAGAATCTGAATGTGGGTAGGGTTGTTGAAGAATTTTGAACATGGAGGTAAATGGGTGAATTTTTATGTACAAATATAATAGTTGGTAAGGCTTTTAGCTATTAGCTGTTGGCTTTTAGCATTATGAAAGAGATTTTCCTATTATTTTATGACAAGCTATGAGCTAACAGTCAATAGCCAAAAGCCAATAGCCTCTTTGTCAAACATCCCAAAACCTTGTCAAAAACCCCTCTGGTTTGTTAAATAGCCCATTTCTTTGACCAATACCCCTTTGATTTGACAGTACATAATTTATCGTTCTACCTTTGTCTCATTCAAAACAAAAAACAAAATCGACATGAAACGTATCCTATTTTCTCTATTATTAATCTTAACAGCAAACGGAGTTTTTGCTCAGGAATTTACTCAAACTATCAAAGGTCGCATCATCGACCAACAGTCTAAATCTCCATTGATTGGAGTAAATATCATTGTATTGGACGCTAAACCATTTCAAGGAAGTACCACGGACACAGAAGGTCTTTTCAAAATCCCGAACGTGGCTTTGGGGAGAAATATCTTGAAAATCAGCTACTTGGGTTATAAAGAACAAGTCATTCCAAACGTGTTGGTAACGTCAGGGAAAGAAGTTGTTTTAAACCTCGAAATGGAAGAGCAAGTAACTAATATTCAGGAAATTAGCGTAACAGCCATTGCCCAAAGAAACAATATAGACCGAGGTTTAGTAACCGTCAGTGGTAAGAGTTTTGACATTGAAGATACTCGTCGTTTTGCGGGTTCACGCAATGACCCGGCCCGTATGGTGGCGGGTTTTGCGGGTGTAACGAGTAACAACGATTCTCGCAACGACATCATCATTCGTGGTAACACACCATCGGGTGTTTTGTGGAGATTAGAGGGTGTGGATATTCCAAATCCGAACCATTTTGGCTCGTTGGGTTCTACGGGCGGACCCGTTAGTATGCTCAATAACAATCTCTTAGGGAAATCTGCCTTCTTGACGGGTGCATTTCCAGCGATGTACGGTAATGCTACGGCAGGGGTTTTTGACCTACAAATGCGAAATGGCAATAACGAAAAACACGAATTCATGGGTCAGATGGGCTTTAATGGCGTGGAATTGGGAGCGGAAGGACCTTTCTCCAAAAACTCAAAAGCCTCTTATCTCATCAATTATCGTTATTCGATTTTGGATTTTATTAAAAAATTTGGACTCAATTTCGGGACAGGTGCAGCCATTCCAGTCTATCAGGATTTATCTGTAAAAATCAATATTCCAACTGAACATTTTGGCACGTTTTCTATCTTTGGATTAGGAGGAAAAAGTAAGATTAAATTTAGCGATGAACAAAAAGAAAATTTTTATAGCGGAGAGGGTGAAAGTATTGATTATCAGACCTCTATGGGAGTAATTGGTTTGTCAAACACTTATTTTTTCAATGCTAAAACTTCTGGAAAAACCACAATTTCATGGACAGGTTCAACTGAAAATATCATTAAAGATGATGTCTTGAAAGATAAAAACGGAGTCGTAAACATTCGCCCAGATTATCGGAATAATTCTTTCCAAAATCGTTTGGCATTTAGCTATGTTTTGAATCAAAAATGGAATGCCAGAAATAGCTTTGTGGCGGGTTTTACCCATAATCAATTTAACCTTAATTACATTGACAGCACTCGTAGCGTAGAAAGTAAATTTATCACTTTACGTAATTTTAAAGGCGATGCAGGATTTGTGCAAGGCTACGGCAATTGGCAAACTCGCCCTTCGGATAAACTCACAATTAATGCAGGAATTTATTATCAACAATTGCTTTTGAATAATACTTTTGCCATCGAACCACGGGCTGGTTTGCGTTACAATCTGTCTAATAATCAGAGTATTAGCTTTGGAATTGGTAGAAATAGCCAATTACAGGTTTTGCAATTATACTTCAATAATAAGGCAGAAAATGGTACGTATTCAGAGACGAATCGTAATTTAGATATGACTCGTAGCGACCAAGTGGTACTGGGTTATGAAAGAAATCTCGGAGCAAAAACTCGCTTGAAATTAGAGACTTATTACCAAAGTTTAAGCAATATTCCCGTAGATAAAAAACGCTCTAATTATTCAGTTTTGAACATCGGGGCGGACTTCGGAACGAACGATAAAACTGACTTACAAAACGCAGGAACTGGTAGAAATTATGGTGCTGAGATGACCATTGAGCGTACTTTTAGCGATGGCTATTATTATTTGGCAACGGTTTCGATTTTCGATAGTAAATACAAAGGCAGCAATGGCATTGAACATAACACGGCTTTCAACGGTAATTACACCATCAATTTATTGGCAGGGAAAGAATTTCAGGTAAGTAAAAAAATGGTGCTATCTTTCGATACAAAAATTACTTCGGCGGGTGGAAAACGCTTTACTCCGATAGATTTTGAGGCTTCTAAAAAAGCTCAGCGTGTAGTATTTTTCAATGATCGAGCTTATGAAAGTCAGTACAAAGATTATTTTAGAACTGATTTCAAAATTACGCTTCGTAGAAATGGAAAAAATGTAATGCAAGAATGGTTCGTGGATTTACAGAATATTTCAAACGCACAAAATATTTTTGAACAAACTTATAAACCTGCAACCAACAGCATCACAACGACAAATCAGTTAGGTTTTTTTCCAAATATCAATTATCGAATTCAATTTTAATATTTACCGCAAAGACGCAAGGTCGCAAAGTTTTAGATTTTTGCGTCATAGCGTCTTTGCGGTTAAAAACTTATTCCCATGCAAACATTCCTAAAACTCGCATTATACCTACACATTTTCGCAGGATTTACTGCCTTAGTAACGGGACTCGTTCCGATGATTGCTAAGAAGGGAGGGGAGGCTCATATTCTCTGGGGCAAAGTCTATTATTGGGCGATGTTCTTGGTAGCTCTTACAGCATTAATCCGTTTTCAGATGCAATTGAGATTGATTTTCCTTTCTGGAATTGCCGTTTTTAGTTTTTACAATACCTTCACAGGCGTACGTCTTATCCGTAGAAAAGAGAATCCAAAACCTGAATTTATCGACTGGTTTGGGGCAACTTTGATGATAATTTATTCATTCGGAATGGTTTATTTTGGGTATTTGGCACTTCAAAAAAATAACGTTTTCTTCACGACCCTTTTCGCTATTTTTGGCATTTTCATGTTCGTTTTAGCCCTTGAAGATTTACGAGTTTTTATGGGCAAAAAGTTGATTGATAACGATGCCCCCGTCCCAACTCGCTACTGGTTTCAGAATCATATTTCACGTATGGGAGGGTCTTACATTGCTACTGTGACGGCATTTTTGGTAGTCAACAATCCGCCTCAAATTCCTGGGTTAGTAGTTTGGATTGCCCCAGGGGTGATTGGTGGAATCGTTATCGGACGGACACGCAAATTTTATAGGAATAAATTTAAAAAAACATTGGGGTAACTCGTTTTTTATTTCCCCGCTCGCACCAAATTCCAATTTGGTGCGAGCGAGAGTTCTGAAATAGCGTTTCTTCCTATACTTCTCCCAACGCAATTCTGATATGCTCATAATGGTGTTTTGCGTGCCAAAGCATCATGTCGATTGCCTGCGGAAGATTCACACTCAATTTCCTGAATGGATGATAATAAGTTCGCTGATAATCACTTTCCGACAGTTGAGCAAACAAATACGCATACCGCCCGTGGGTACTCGCAATCATTTGCAAAGAATCTTCAACGGGAGCTTTACTACCATCTGGCAAAGCAGCGAAGGTATTGACATTTGCCATAAAACCCACAGGGTTTTCTTCGGTGAGGGCGTGCTTTAATCTGATAAAATGCCAAAGGTGAGTATCAGCTACATGATGTATCAATTGACGAATTGTCCAACTGCCTTCACGGTATGTTTTTTCTAAATCTTCATCCGAAAGATTGCCCGTTAAGTCCCTGTATTTCAGAGGATAAATTAATATTTCTTCAATATTTTGCTTGATTTCTTCTGCTGAATACTGGTCTTTTGCTACCCACTTTCCGTTTGGATATTGAATTTGTTCTAAAGTCATTTTTCAAATAGTTTATCGTTAAATTGCTTGAACAAAAATAGGGAATTACTTTTGAAAAACTCGCAAGAGTTTCTTGTGGGGATTTTGATTTTTAGGTATCTTTAAATTTATCCAAAAACTTGACTCAATCATTAAGCTCACCCCGATTTGCAATCGGGGTGGCATGGCAATGCGACTGTGTCGCAAGCTATCAATAAATGAATTAGGCAATAATTAGGTCGATTTTAGCGACATAGTCGCAATACCAGTCCACCCCGATTGCAAATCGGGGTGAGCTTAATATCTTTAAATTTATCTAAAAACTTGGCTCAATCATCTATGAAAATACTCTCTAAATATTGGTATGTAATTGTGGTTCTGATACTTATAGTTTTTCTGTATCGCTATTTTTTCGTTTATAATTTTACAGAAACAATAGAAATCAAAGACCTTTCAAAAAAATACCACTCTGAATGTGATGTTCAAATAAAAGACCCTATGTATATCTATGTTTTCATTGAAGGGGAATCTGACGGAGATTGTGAAGTCTGGATTCATCCTTATAATCAAAAACAAAAACGGATAAATGTCCCGAATCATCTTGATATCAGAAGATTTCCCATTAAAAAAGGGAGAGTGAATATTTCCTACAAAGAAGATTGGTATTCGCCCCCTTTAGTAGTTGATTATTTTAGTGAAACCGCTCAAAAAGGGAATTTGAAAATTAAAATTGGGGTAAATTAAATAAACGCTGGTTGCTCACCCCAAATGCAAATTGGGATGAGCAAAATACATGGCTAAAAATACCTCATATCTACTACCTCATACCTACGACCTAAAGAAAAAACCTCCTAAAAAATACTATAACTCCTACCAAACTTGTCCTCAAAATTTTGTTATTTTGCATTCCATTTCGTCATTCCTTACATTGAAGTATTTTTTTAATTGCTTCATTCTTAAAAAGTTGAGTCAGTACCGCCCAAAATTCAACACTTCAACTTACCAATACTAACCAATTTTTAACTCTACTTATCTCTGATGAGCGATTCAAGTCGTCGTGCTTTTTTGAAATTAGGAGCTTTGGGCAGTACCAGTCTGAGTGCTTTTGCCCAAAACAAATCTCCTGAAGTTTTTCCGATTGAAAGCCAAAATGGTAAACTTTCTATTACTTCTCATGAAAAGGGTCAAGTTATCAAACCCCTTGATTTAGTGACAATTACGAGTACCGAAGCGGGCTATTTCTTTATCAGAGACGGGCGTTTCAGGATGTACCGCCGTGGCGATGGAAAAACTTCCAGCGTGACTTTTCGGGTGGGTGGTGCATTAGGAAATCACTTTTGTGAACTCCGCAATAACAACGGCGACCGCATGGATTCTATTTATTTTGCAGTGGATTGCCAGACCGAGATAAAGGACAGTGCCAGAATTTATGAAGAATTACTCCAGTCACTTTATTGGTCAATGATTGGCGAATGGGGAACGGATTCAGCTTTCAAGATCAACAATAGAATTTACCGAGTTTTAGTAGCCTGGATGCGTGACCACACACATACGCTGAAAGGCATGAAATATTTTTATCCGCACCTAAAAGACAACATAGATTTATACGCCGAACACCAAAGAGCAGATGGCATGATTTGGGATAATCTCTACCCACGCACCACAGACCCCAATTGGTGGGACTCAATTTTGCCAAAAGATGGATTTATCAAGAAGTTAGAAGAAGGTCGGTTCGAGCTAAAACGCCAACCAGTTGAGGCTGATGTTGAATATTTATTTGTGGAATGTCTTTATTATTCTTGGAAAGCTACGGGTGATTTTGCTTGGATGAAATCAAGATTAGATTCCGCCATGAAAGCCATGCGGTATTGCACAACGGACAAATATCGTTGGTCGAAAAAATACCAATTAGTCAAACGTGGATTCACGATTGATACTTGGGATTTCAAACATGAATATGATAATAAAGTAACCGATGATGCCAACATGATGATTAACGAAAAAACCGATTTCGGCATCATGTTCGGCGATAGTCAGGGGCTTGTGCAAGCGTATCGTTTTTTGGCAGAAATGTTAGTTGCTGCAGGTAGAGGTTCGGAAGCTGATTATTACAAAAACCAAGCACAAGTTATTCAAAATCAGATAGATAAAGTTTCTTGGAATGGACGTTTTTACAAACATTTTGTACCAGAAGACGAAGGTTTTTTCAAGAAAAGAGACATCGGGAAAACTGACCCTTACGAGCAAATCTCTATGTCAAATTCTTATGCTCTGAATCGGGGAATTGGCACAGAAAAAGCAGTAAGTATTCTGAAACAATACCAAGGTTTGAAGAAAGAAATGCCCAAAACTTCCGTGGGTGAATGGTACAATATTTATCCGCCATTTGATAAAGGTTTTAATAAAGACGGTGAAAACTGGGAGTACATGAATGGCGGTGTTAGTAGCATTGTGGCAGGAGAATTGGCACAGGGGGCATTTCAGCATGGATTTGAAAGTTATGGCGTTGATATTCTGAACAGAACGCTTGCCTTAGCCCGTAAACATCAGGGATATTTGAATGGGACTTTCAAAGGAAAAATGCCTGAGAAAAAGGAAGGAAATTTTACGGTTATTAATATTTCAAAAGCTGCCAATGCCGATTTTTCGGGGAAAGGTTCAGCTGGTGTGCCAGGCTGGAATGGAGACGGTGAAGGCAACGACATCTCGGAAATTCCCTTGGGCTACAATATTTTTCTGGGCATTCCTTTCCAAATAACTGACCCAACAGACAACGGACGCAAGGCAGCAATTATCCTTTCTGATGATGTAGAAAAAGATTATCAGGTTTCTAATGCTCTGATTATCAATAAGAAAGCCCAAACTATTTATTTACTTCATGCACGTTCACACGGGGATGTGATTGGTACGCTCACGATACGCTATATTGGTGGAGCTTCCCATACGGAATATGTTTATGGCGATATGTTGGATAATTGGTGGTTTCCGCAAGACAAGCCCAATTTCAAAGTTGGTTGGAAAGGGAAAAACAAGAAATCGCCGTACGTGGGTTTGGGAATTACGGCTTTGGTGAACCCACATCCTGACCAAGAAATAGAATCGCTTGAATTGTATGGTCGAAAAAATTCTAAATGTCGTTGGATGATTGCGGGCATAACTTTGGGTGATATTTTGCCAAATGTGGCATCGAACGACAAAACGAATGATGATTTATCGTTTGGAATTCCAGACCGTTGGGGTGCTGCTGCCGTAACTGCTGCTTTGTTGGAAGGACTGGCGGGTATAAAAGACACCGCAACGATGTTTGAAAAAGTGAAAAT
>JAAFJL010000050.1 GCA_013298865.1 Cytophagales bacterium
TTTACACTCATGAAACGCTCTCAGGTTTTAGGATTATTAACGCAAAATTTCTTTACAATTGCAGTTGCAGGCACACATGGAAAAACCACAACGTCTTCAATGGTGGCTCATATTCTAAAACATTCGGGTAAGAACGTAACGGCATTTTTGGGAGGAATCACGCAAAATTATGGTACAAATTTCTTGATAAATGAAGGTTCAGAAGACGTAATTTGTGTTGTCGAAGCCGATGAATTTGACCGCTCTTTCCTGACACTTTTTCCAGATTTAACCATCGTGACTTCTACTGATGCTGACCATTTGGACATTTATGGAGATCATTCTAAACTATTGGAGTCTTTTCAACTGTTTGTTTCTCAGATAAAAAATGGTGGCAAACTCTTTCAATGTCAAGGACTGGATTTGGCAGGTTTCACGCAAAATAAAGCATTTAGTTATTCCTTAAATTCGGGAGAATATTTTGCCAAAAATCTAAGAATAGAAAACGCAGAAATGATTTTTGATGTGGTTTATCCAAACGGTCAACTGTCTGATTGTTCGTTACTTACGCCAGGATTTCATAATGTAGAAAATGCTATCGCTGCTGCCGCAGTTGCTTTAGAAGTTGGCGTTTCTCCTGAAAAAGTAAAAGATGGAATTTGCACTTTCAAAGGTGTTAAGCGGCGTTTTGAATACCATGTTCGTTCTGAAAAAGTAGTTTATATTGATGATTATGCCCACCACCCAACTGAGATTGAAGCTTTTCTATCTTCGGTAAAGGCACTTTATCCAAATCGCAAACTGACCGTGGTTTTTCAGCCTCATTTATTTTCAAGAACAAATGATTTTCAGGATGGATTTGCCCAAAGTTTGGAACTGGCAGACGACCTTTTGTTATTAGATATTTACCCTGCCAGAGAATTACCAATAGAAGGTGTGACCTCAGCCATAATTTTTGATAAAATGAAGCTAAAAGAGAAGAAAATTTGTCAGAAATCAGAGGTTTTAGACATTCTGAAATCAAAAAACCCTGAGCTAATCGTTACTGTCGGAGCTGGAGATATTGATACATTAATTCCGCAAATTCGGGAGATTTTTTTGTAGATTTAGAGAAATTATAAAAACCGCCATGACGGGAATTTTGTCTTCTTGTCCTTGCGGTTTTTATGGAAAAATATTAACTGTTTATTGTCCAATGGATTTGAAGAATGCTTCTGAGTAATGTTCACTAACAGGAATGAGAGCATTCCCTATTTTAACCTTTAAATTCCGAACAACTTCAATTTTATCCAATGAAACAATGTACGATTTATGAACCCTAATAAACTGACTATCAGGCAATCTCTCTTCAAAAGCCTTCAAAGTCATTCGAGTAATAACAGGTTTAGGATTATTGTCTAAATAGATTTTAATATAATCTTTCAGAGACTCAATAAAAGCAATTTCTTTGATTCTTACTTTTATCAAAGAATAGTCAGCATTCACGAAAATTGATTCATTTTTAATATCTTCCAAAGCACTTTCGGAAGGCTTTTCTGATGCTTTATTTCTTAGACTCCATAACTCATAAGCCTTATTTGTTGCCTTTAGAAATCTATCAAAAGGAACAGGTTTAAGCAAATAATCAATTACGTCTAAATTGAATCCCTCAAGTGCATATTGCTGATAGGCAGTGACAAAAATTACCATTGGTGAGTTTTTCAGACTTTGGATAAATTGCACACCCGTTATCCCTGGCATTTGAATATCCAAAAAGATGAGGTCTATTTCTTCATTCTGTAAAATTTCTATTGCTTCAAAAGCATTTTTACAACGTTTTACCAAATGCAAAAAAGGCACTTGATTGATATTATCTTCCAATAAATCAAGGGCGAGACTTTCGTCATCAATGGCAAGGCATTTCAACATTTGATATTAAAATTAAGGATAAAATATTCACTACTAACCGTCCTACTGTCAAATACTTATGGCAACTCATCAACTTAAAACTTATCAACTTTTTAAACTACTACTACAACTTTCCCCATTACTTTTCTATCCAAAATATCCGTTAAAGATTGAGCAGCATTTTCGAGTGAATACTGTGCATGAATATGAGGCTTCATATTTCCCTCTGCCAAGAAACTCAATAACTCTTTAAAATTTTGCATACTTTGCACAGGCTCATTAGCGGCAAATGCACCCCAAAATACCCCAACCACTGACGCACCTTTCAGCAAAGGTAAATTAAAGGGCAATGCAGGAATGTCCCCAGCCGCAAAACCCACAACTAAATACCGTCCTTTCCAAGCCATAGACCGAAAGGCAGGCTCTGCAAAAGCTCCACCAACGGGGTCATAAACTACGTCCACACCCTTTCCGCCTGTAATTTCCTTGATTCTTTCTCGTAAATCTTCTTTACTATAATTAATAACCTCGGTTGCTCCGTACTGCTTACAAAGCTCCAGTTTTTCATCCGTAGAAGCTGCTGCAATTACTTTTGCTCCCATGATTTTCCCTAATTCAACTGCCGCTAAACCTACACCACCAGCCGCACCCATTACCAAAAGTGTTTCTCCAGCCTGTAATTTTGCACGATCTTTCAAGGCATGATACGACGTTCCATAGGCATACATAACTGTTGAACCTGTCACGAAATCCATACCATCTGGCATAGGCAAAGTCTTCATAGCATCAACTTCTACTTCTTCCGCAAAACCACCCCAACCAGGCATTGAAAAAACACGATCACCAACTTTCAAATGTTTTACCCCCTCTCCTACTTCTTTTACAATTCCTGCAACTTCGCCACCAGGTGAAAATGGCATTTGGGGTTTAAACTGATATTTTCCTTGAATAATTAAAGTATCAGGGAAATTGACTCCGCAAGATTTTACAGCAATCACAACTTTCCCTTTCGATGCCGTAGGCGAAGGGGTTTCTGCAAAAACAAGGCTTTCGGGCATACCGAACTGTTGACAAAGAATGGCTTTCATGGTTTTGTTGATTATATTTTTCACAAATTCGTCATTTCATCACGAAACACAAAAAAGCCTCCCAAAAATATTTTAAAGGAGGCTCTTTGGGCAGTTGGCAAGTTTTAAATTACCAAGTCAATAAGTACTATCAAAAATTTGGTATTGAAACATTTCCAAGTTCACTAATTACCAAATTTTCAAATTATTATGCTTTTTTCTTCTTTGGTTTTTTCTCTGTAACTTCTGCTACTTTCTCTTCAGCCACAACTTCTGCTACTGGTTTAGATGGAGTTTCCTCTATGGTTGTTTCAGCAACAAATGCTTCTGGCAAAAACTGAGAAAGTATATTAAACCAAGAAATCATTTTTTTCACATCTGACGGATAAACCTTCGTACGGTCAAAATCAGGGGCAACACTTGCTAAAAAATCATACAATTCTGAGTCAGATGCAGATTTAGTTTGGATTTCTACCTTGTCATTATATTTAGCTTTTATAGCCATAAAAATATCCGCCAAAGGCACAGAACTATCCTGATGGTCAGCCATATAGACGGATACATCTTTCAAGACCGACACACGGGCATTTGAACCAACCACCTCTTTTGCCTTCTTGGCATCAAGACTTTCAACAATTACACCGTTACGAGTTGGCTTTAAAATTCGGTAAAGACCACTTTTGCCAGAAATATTGGCGACTTCTTTCAATAAATCCATTGTTGTTTTTAAAAGTTTGTTTGTGAGGAATTATGTGTAGTATTTTAATTAAATCATAAGTATTAGCTTCAAAATTTTATTCTTCAACCACAACTTAATACCTAATACTTTGTACTTAATACATAATTCCAAATGTTATTTATTTTACAAAGGTAAGATTCAATTCAGTAATTTCTTGTAAAAGTTCATCTCGACCAGTACTATTAACCGAAGATGTCACAAAATATTGTGGCATTTCTTCCCAAGTTTCCAACATTTCGGCTTCATACAAAGCTAAATTTCTCTCAACGGCTGTTTTGGATAATTTATCAGCCTTCGTAAACACAATGTAGAAGGGAATATCTTTTTCTGCTAAATTTTGCATAAATTCTACATCAACTTTTTGAGGTTCATGTCTTACATCAATTAACACAAAAGTACAGAGCAAATTGGGTCTGTTTTCAAGATATTCACCAATCATTTTCTCAAATTTTCTTCTATCTTCCTTGCTCACTTTAGCATAACCATAACCAGGTAAATCGACCAAAAACCATTGGTTATTTACAAGGAAGTGATTGATTAGCTGAGTTTTACCTGGGGTTTGCGAAGTTTTTGCTAAGTCTTTTTTTCGAGTCAAATTATTGATCAATGAAGACTTCCCGACATTAGAGCGACCGATGAAGGCATACTCAGGTTTTTCGGGTTTTGGACACAATAAATAGTCCGTATTACTCTGTAAAAAAATAGCTTCTAAAATTTTCACCGTTAAAAATTTTTTTTTGAACAAATTTAATTAGTACATTTGGGATAAGAAACCGTGATTCACCGCCGAACACTATTTTCTCAAATTCTTTCTCTTATAAAATTTGCTTGATTAAATAAAAGTTTGCAAATTTACTCAAAATTATCATATCCGCTCTCTACACTAATGCCTTTTGGCAGTAGATACTCCTTACTTGATGTGTCTCCCCTATTGTGGGAACATGAGAAAACATTCAATTTCACGCTACGTTTCTCAAATAATTTTAAAATAATTTTGAAGAAACAAAGTTCCGCTGATTCTTAAATTTCGTTAATAACACACTGATTGTAAAACACTTAAACGTATTTTGCTGTTTCATCAATGATGTTTACCGACAAAATTGTAAGACGGTCTTGTATTGTATTTTACTTAAACAATCATATATTTGCTCACTAAAACCCTTAACAAAACACCTGATTAATTTCACTCACAATGAAGAAAAGTTACTTTTCGCTGCTAACAAAAGCAGCCACACTCAGTTTGGTCAGCACAGTGGCTTTAGCCCAAAATGACCTACCGCCTAACGCCGTTTCAGGTAAATGTTATGCGAAATGTTTAAAACCAGCACAGTTCACTACGAAGACTGAGCAGTATGTAGCCAAAGAGGCAGGAAAAACACTTTCAGTGATTCCAGCAGTAATGGGTACAGAAACTCAATCTATGCTCGTGAAAGAAGCGTCTAAGCGTTTGGAAGTGATTCCAGCAACGTACAAGGCAGTTTCTGAACAAGTATTAGTGAAAGAAGCTGGTAAGACTGTTACTGTTGTTCCTGCGGTTTACAAAACCGAGACAGAAACTGTTATGGTAAAGGAGGCTTCTAAACGTTTAGAAGTAGTTCCTGCAGCATACAGAACTGCTACTGAACAAATCTTCATGGGAGGTTGTCCAGCAGGTTCTTATTTGGCCGGATCATGGGATTCAGGTAGAAAAGCATTCCTTCGTGCAGACGGAAGCGAAGTTACTGGTAGCCCATGTAAAAAATTAGATGCTGTTCCAGCTGTTTTGAAAGCTGAAACTGAACAGTATGTAGCAAAGGCAGCTTCAAAAACTTATACAGTAGTTCCTGCTGTTTATAAGACTGAAACTGAGCAATACATGACTCGCCCAGCTTACTCACGTTTGGAAATAATTCCTGCTGAGTACAAAACAACATCTGAGCAAGTATTAGTGAAAGAAGCATCAAAAGTTTTGACTGTAACGGCTGCTACTTACAAGCGTGTTACTGAGCAAAGATTGGTGAAAGAAGCTTCTAAGAATCTTCAAGCATTACAATTCGGTTACAAAACTGTATCTGAAAATGTATTGGTGAAAGAAGCATCTAAGCGTTTGGAGGTAATCCCTGCAACTTACAAGACTGTCACAGAACAAGTTCTTGCTAAAGATGCTTCGACTACTTTAGTAACGACTCCTCCAGTTTACGAGACTGTAACTGAAAGAATCAAAATCCGTGACGAGTACACTAAGTACGAAAGAGGTAAGGCAGACCCAGGTTGTTTGTCAGCAAATCCAGATGATTGCCGTATCTTATGTTTGGTAACAATTCCTGCCGAATACAAGACTATCACAAAGCAAACATTGAAAGTTCCTGCTGGTACAAGAGAGCAAACAACTCCTGCTCAGTACACAACAATTACTAAGCAAGTTGTTGACAGACCTGCATCAGTTCGTGAAATTGACGTTCCTGCTGAATACAGAACTTTCACTAAGCAAATGTTAGTTAGCCCTTCTGAAGGTGGAAGTGGTGGAAATGCTGCATTCGCTCGTGAGACTGAAGTAACTGCACAATACGAAACTGTAACTCGTGAAGTACTTGACCAAGCTGCTCGTGTATCTGAGAGAGAAATCCCTGCTGAATACTCGACAATTACAAGAACTGTTTTGGCTCGTGCAGCTTCAACTCGTGAAGTAGCAATTCCTGCTGAATACGCAACTGTAACTAAAACAGTATTGGTTAAAGACGCAGAAGTAAGAGAGCAATCAATTCCTGCACAGTACGCAACTCGTACGAAGCAAGTTGTTGCATCTCCTGCAACTTCTCGTGAAATGGATGTTCCAACACCATGTGTTGCACCAGGAACAGAAGGAACAAGCAATCCATTCTATTCAAGAGGAGCTTCTCTTGCAGGTGGTGGAAGTTGTTACAAGACAGTTTCTAAGCAATTAGTAGCTACTCCAGCTGCTACTCGTGAGGTTGAAATTCCAGCAGTTTATGCTACTCGTACTAAGCAAGTATTGGTTTCTCCAGCTACTACAAGAGTAATTGAGACTCCAGCACAATACGAAACTCGTACACGTCAAGTTGTAGCTTCTGCTGCTTCTACTCGTGAAGTTGAGATTCCTGCTGAATACAGAACTGTAACTAAGACAGTTGTTAAATCTGCTGCACGTACTACTGAGCAAACAATTCCTGCTGAGTACGGCTCTTACACAACAACTGCTAAGCAATCAGATAATAGCTATGCAGAATGGACTGAAGTTCTTTGTGATAACAAATTGACTACTGAGAAAATCATTCAGATTCAACGTGCATTGAAAGCTAAAGGATACGATCCGGGTCCAATAGATGACGTAATCGGACCAAGAACTAAGGCTGCTATCCTCCAATTCCAAAAGGATAACAACTTAGCAGTTGGTAACGCATTGAGTCTTGAAACTTTGAAAGCATTGGGCGTTCAATAAGATTCAAAAGTATCAAAATACAAAAACCCCCGAAAGAAACTTTCGGGGGTTTTTTAATGTTTTAATCTTGCGAACGGGAGGAAATAATTCTTAAATTCTTTGATAGCAAATCGCACAATTTTAAAACCACTTAGACCTCTCTTTTTTGAAAAACTTAAATTTACAAGAAAAGTAAAGAAACTTACATTTGAATCTTTAACTAAAACCGTGCCAAAGTAGAGACTTAACTTATAATCAGTAATCAAAACTCTGATAATCAGTAGCTTAAATCTAAAACTATGAATTCCCAATCATCTTCAATGCTCCATTCTGGGGTGATTTCATCTCATCATTCACACAATATTTTTCATTTAGTATCGTATTTTCAATGGCTTAATTATTGTACAAGATTTCTTTGAAAAACTTAATATTTATAACAAAAGAAACTTATGCAAATCAGACGTGTGTTGACGGCTGTGGGGATTTTGCTCGCCCTACACAGTCAGGCACAGGACATTGTATCTGCCTCTTTTTTCCAAGGAAGTTACCAAGATTTATTACAAGAAGCTAAACGCTTGAAAAAGCCCATTCTTTTGGATTTTACAGCAAGTTGGTGTGCACCTTGTAAGAAGATGTATAAGGAAACATTTTCGGATGAAGAAGTAGCCTCAATGATCAGTGTCAAGTATCTCGCCTACAAGGTAGATGTCGAGAGTTACGAAGGAATGGAGATTTCAGATGCCCTTCAAGTAGCCCAATACCCAACAATAGTGTTCTTAGATTCTAATGCAAATGCTATGAATCGGGTAAAAGGCTTTTTTCCTCCAGATTATTTTTTGAGGATTCTGGAAAAAAACAGTAATCGAAAACTAAAAAGAGGACAAAGAGAAGAAGAATCACAAGAGTCATTTCTTTCAAGTCTGTAGCAAAAAAAGAGCGTCTTCTTTCGAGGACGCTCTTTTTTATATGACTAAATCTAAGATTAATTAGTCTAAGATTTCAGTTACCTGACCAGCACCTACTGTACGACCACCCTCACGGATAGCGAAACGAAGTCCTTTGTCCATTGCTACTTTGTTCAACAATGTTACATCAATTGTCAAGTTATCACCAGGCATACACATTTCAACACCTGCTGGCAACATGATTTCTCCTGTTACGTCTGTGGTACGGAAATAGAATTGTGGACGATATTTGTTAAAGAATGGAGTGTGACGACCACCTTCTTCTTTTGACAAGATATAAACCTCTGCTTTGAATTTTGTGTGAGGCTTCACTGAACCTGGCTTACAAATAACCATACCACGACGGATAGATTCTTTGTCGATACCACGTAACAACAAACCTACGTTGTCACCAGCTTCACCACGATCAAGGATTTTACGGAACATCTCAACACCAGTTACTACTGATTTCAAGCCTTCTGCACCCATTCCTAAAATATCTACTGATTCACCAGAGTTGATAATACCTGTTTCGATACGACCAGTTGCAACAGTACCACGACCTGTGATTGAGAACACGTCTTCAACTGGCATCAAGAATGGCTTGTCAGTTGCACGTGGAGGAAGTGGAATCCAGTTATCAACTGCATCCATCAATTCGTCGATTTTCTCTACCCACTTAGCATCTCCGTTCAATCCACCTAAAGCAGATCCTTGGATTACTGGGATATTGTCACCGTCAAAGTTATAGAATGATAACAATTCACGAATTTCCATTTCAACTAATTCCAACAATTCTGGATCGTCAACTAAGTCAACTTTGTTCATGAAAACAACCAATTGAGGTACACCTACTTGGCGAGCCAAAAGGATGTGCTCACGTGTTTGAGGCATAGGTCCGTCAGTTGCAGCAACTACGATGATAGCACCGTCCATCTGAGCAGCACCAGTTACCATGTTTTTCACGTAATCGGCGTGACCAGGACAGTCAACGTGTGCATAGTGACGCTTTGTTGTTGAATATTCTACGTGAGCAGTATTGATAGTGATACCACGCTCTTTTTCTTCTGGAGCTGAGTCAATTGAAGAGAAGTCTTTCTTTTCTGCAAGACCTTTTTCTGACAATACTTTCGTGATTGCAGCAGTTAATGTAGTTTTACCGTGGTCAACGTGACCGATTGTACCAATGTTTACGTGGGGTTTACTACGGTCAAAATTTTCCTTTGCCATGATATTTAGTTCTTAATTTGAATTTTATAAAAAGAATGAAAAAATGCTGTTTTAATTTGATAATTTGAAGATATAGCAATTTGAAAATTAAAAACATAATTGAGCAAATAAATTGCCCCATTTTCAAATTAGCAAATTTTCAAATTAAGTAGAGCCTTTGAGCAGGATTGAACTGCCGACCTCTTCCTTACCAAGGAAGTGCTCTACCGCTGAGCTACAAAGGCAAATCCTCTAAAACTATAAATGGTTAATTGTTAATTGTTTTTAGCTAAACTAATAACTATTAACTAATTAACAACCAACCATCTGTCATAGTTCCTGATTGGAGCGGGAGACGAGGCTCGAACTCGCCACCTATAGCTTGGAAGGCTATCGCTCTACCAAATGAGCTACTCCCGCTTTTCAATTGACAATTATCAATGAGCAATTATCAATTTTGAACTTATAAAATTTTAATCTCAAAACTAATAATTACTAAATGATTGTGGGGGCGGATGGATTCGAACCACCGAAGGAATACTCCAGCAGAGTTACAGTCTGCCCCATTTGGCCACTCTGGTACACCCCCTTTTTGGTCTTTCTTAGAAGTGTTTCTGTGAAAGAGTTTGCAAAATTACACCTATTTTTCCTTTTGTCAAATGTTGTGCTGAAAAATTTTCATAAAATTTTATGGAATTCATCTATTGTCTGCATCTTTCAATAAAGAATGCTTTTTGTGTTTTGCTCAAAAATATTTCTAATTTATTGAAAGTCAATGATTTAATTAAAAAAACTAAATATTATTCTCATGAAATTTATCCCTTTTTTACTATTTATCTCGGCAAGTATTTTTGCCCAAAATTCTGCTAAACAACAAGTGGTTGAAGCTAAAATTGAAAAAGTAACGGTTTTTCTCAATGGAGCAGAAGTGACAAGAATCGGTAAAGTCAATATTCTGGCGGGGCGTACCGAACTGGTATTCAAAGGAATATCTCCACAAATTGACAAGCAAAGTATTCAAGTAAAAAGTGAAGGGCGTTTTACTGTTCTTTCGGTAGTGAACCAGATGGGAAACCAGCAGGAAAAAGAAAAACAGGGAGAAATTACAAAATTGGATACTCAGAAGGAATTGATTGAGGATAAAATCAAGACGGAAAGAACTAATCTCACAGTTTTTAAAAGAGAAGAAGAAATGTTGGTAAAAAATCAGAATGTGGGCGGTGTAAGTACTGGGTTGAAAATTGAGGAGTTTAAATTGGCTGTTGAGTATCAGCGTTCTCGGATGCAGGAGGTTTTGTCCAAACAGTTAGAGATTGAACGAAATATCAAGAAATTGGAAAGCGAAATTAAAAAAGTGAATCAATTATTGACGGATTTGACAGTGGTTCAGTCTTCAAATTCTTCGGAGATTATTGTGACAGTTGCTGCGAAAGAATTGGTAAACGGAGCTTTGACAATTAGTTATTTTGTAGAAAATGCTGGTTGGACTCCGACCTACGATTTACGGGTTGAGGATATTTCAAAACCTATCAATCTTGCCTACAAAGCCAATGTTTATCAGTTTTCTGGTGAAAATTGGAAGGAAGTAAAACTGACAGTTTCTACGGCTAATCCTAAACAAAAAGGAACTCCTCCACTTTTGAACAATTGGATTTGGGGAATTCCGAACAACTATTCCAGCTACTATAATTCAATTGATAATCAGCCAAAAAATCTATCAGAAATTACTGGAAAAGTTCGCTTTAGTGGTGATTTAAGTGCTGTACCTGGGGCTTCTGTACAAATCAAAGGAACTAATTTTGGCACTACTACTGATGCCAATGGTTTTTACAGAATTAATATTCCACCAAATCTTTCAAAAACTGGTATCGTATTGACTGTCAGCTCAGTAGGTTTCATGAAACAGGAAATTACTGTCAACAATCGCTCTGAAATTGATGTAAATTTGATAGAAGATATGAAGGCTTTGGAGGAAGTTGCGGTAGTTGGTTACGGAAGTCAGAGAAAAAGTGAAAGCCCTAAGATGGATGATGTTTTACAAGGTAGAGCAGCAGGTGTGGATGTTAGAATAAGAGGAAATTCCATCATTAAATCTACTCCTGTTCCCCTTGAAATCTCAGAAAAGGATGCTCCAACCAGTCAACAATTCGAGATTAAAATACCATATAATATTCCGTCTGATGGAAAAGTTTATACCGTTGAAATTAAGGAGGAAGAAATCCCAGCGGTTTATGAATATTACTGTGTTCCGAAAATTGACCGTGATGCTTTCCTGACAGCAAAGGTGATTGATTGGGAGAAATATAGGCTCTTGGAAGGTGAAACCAATTTGTATTTGGAAGGAACGTACCTCGGAAAATCATCTTTGAATCTTTCCAACAAAGATACTTTGAGTGTTTCGTTGGGGCGTGACAAAAATATTATCGTGAATCGTACACGGGTGAAGGCTTCCCAGAAAAAACAGTTTATTGGTAGTTCAAAAATTGATACTCGTTTTTATGAAATCGTGGTGCGGAATACCAAAAAACAGGCAATCAATTTGGTAATTGATGACCAGTTTCCACTTTCTTTCAACAAAGAAGTTGAGGTAAATGACAAGGACGCACCTGAAGCATCAACGAATAATGATACTGGAAAAATCACTTGGAAGTTTAGTTTAGAGCCAACCAATGAGAAGAAATTGAACATGAGATACACCGTAAAATCTAGCAAAACTCAACAATAGCGTCTTCTCTCCTACTCCTTTTTCAAAAATAATGGTTGCTTTGCGGTCTGTGCCGTTGGTGTCCATTTTCTTGACATTCCCGAAACCAAATTTTTGATGCTCCACTTTATCGCCTTCTTTGAGGTTGGCGGTATTGCTTGGAGCAAAATCTGCCGAGGGTACGTGCGTACTTGCGGGGGAACTCACGGCTGAAGGGCGTGGGGCTACATTGGCACTTGGGGATGTACTTCCTCGATAACCGTTTCCTAAACTGGCGGCTGGTGTTGCTCGGTTCGAACTCGAAAGTTCAGATGTAATGTTTCTAACAAAACCTGCTGGACGTTCTATTGGCTCAACGGCTTTGCGGATATTTCGGGCAAATTCCAAGAACATTGGGTCGATTTCATCTAAGAAACGACTTGGTTCACAGGGTTTTAGTCTTCCGTATTGATAACGGCTTTCGGCATAAGACATGACTAAGCGTTTTTCAGCACGAGTGATGGCAACGTAAAACAGGCGACGTTCTTCTTCTAAATCTGCCCGTGATTGCAGCATCATTTGGCTTGGAAATAAATCTTCCTCCAGTCCAACAATATATACATGATTGAATTCCAGACCTTTAGCTCCGTGAATAGTCATCATGGTTACACGGTCATTGTCGCCTTCTGGGTCGTCGTCGTCGGCTGTCGTGAGGAGAGAAACCGTTTGGAGAAAACTGGATAAAGTCTTGTCTTCGGTTTCTGGATTATCAACAAATTGTTTGATAGAGTTTAATAATTCTTGCACGTTTTCGTAGCGAGACATTCCTTCAACCGTCTTGTCGTCGTGCAATTCTTTTAACAAACCAGAGCTTTTGGCAATATGACTTGCTACTTCGTAGGCATCTTTTTTAGGGTTTTCGAGCATGATTTTGAACGACTTTATCAAATCCGAAAAGCCTTCGAGTGCATCCGAAAAACGCCCAACTTGGTAATTACGAATATTAGCGACAACCTCCCATACGGGTATTTTTTGCTCGGCAGCTGTAATCGTAATTTTGGCAACCGTAGTATCACCGATTCCTCTTTTCGGAAGATTAATAATACGTTTGAAAGCCTCCTCGTCATTTTGGTTCACCACAAAACGGAAATAAGAAAGTAAGTCCTTGATTTCTCGACGATGATAAAATGAAAGTCCACCAATGATACGGTATTTGATATTGAGTTTACGAAGGGATTCTTCAAACGAACGAGACTGAGCGTTGGTTCGGTAGAGAATCGCAAAATCGGTATTGCGTAAACCTTTTGCCATTTTTGACTCGAAAATATGCGTTGCAATCAGTCGCCCCTCTTCATTGTCAGAAACCGCTTTGATCAGTTCAATCAGTGAGCCTTCTTCATTTTCAGTAAAAACTCGCTTTTTGAGTTGTGATTTATTCTTGGCAATAACCGTATTGGCTGCCTGCACAATGGTATTTGTTGAACGGTAATTTTGTTCAAGTTTTACCGTAGTTAAATCTGGATAGTCTTTTTCGAGATTTAAGATATTGTCAATACTTGCTCCACGGAAGGCGTAGATAGATTGGGCATCGTCACCAACGACACAAAGGTTGTTACTTTTGGCAGATAACTTCTTGGTAATCAGATACTGAGAAACGTTTGTATCCTGAAACTCGTCCACCATAATGTGTTTGAATTTCCGTTGATATTTGTCCAAAACCTCCAGATGATCTCTGAATAAAACGTTCGTATTGAACAATAAATCATCAAAATCCATGGCATTTGCCTGAAAACAACGAGTGGTATAGAGTTTATACAAACGCCCGATTTCGGGCAACTTTGCGGCAGCATCATCAGCAACAATTACAGGATTATTGAGGTATTCGTCTGGACCTACGAGGCGGTTTTTTGCCCCAGAAATTCTATTAAAAACTACATTGGGTTTATAAATTTTATCATCTAAACCCCGCTCTTTGATAATACTTTTGAGAAGGGATTTTGAGTCGTCAGTATCATAAATCGAAAAGTCTGGCGTGTAGCCGAGGTGCTTACCTTCAAAACGTAAAATTTTGGCAAAAACACTGTGGAAAGTCCCCATCCAGAGATTTTTGGCATCTTTCCCAACTGCTTTTTCGATACGTTGCCGCATTTCACCTGCCGCTTTATTGGTAAAAGTGAGCAATAATATCTGAAAAGGATCAACCCCTTTTTCGATAAGGTGAGCCGTTCTAAAAGTCAGTACTCGTGTCTTGCCCGAACCTGCCCCTGCAATAATCATTAAAGGTCCTTCTATATGTAAAACCGCCTGTTGTTGGGGTTCGTTTAAGCCTGCTAAATAATCCATTTTTAATGTTAAATTTTTCCCAAAAGTACAAAACAAAAAGGGATTTTGATTTTATGAATGAGACGCTGGCTTCAAAACTTTAGCCATTCATCTTTTGCCCTCATTACTTTTTCGATTACCTCTCTGACAGCCCCTTTTCCACCATTTTTCAAAGAAACATAATCTGCAACTGACTGTATTTCTTCGCAAGCGTCGGCTGGGCAAGTTGAAAATAAATCATGACGAGCCATTACTTCATAATCTGGTAAATCATCGCCCATGTACAAAATATTTTCTTCTGAAATCCCTGATTCAGCGAGCCAACCTTTATAAATTTCCAGTTTACTTTTACCACCAGAACCCATAAAAAAATCATGAATTTTGAGGTTTTGCATACGCTTTCGTACACCTTCGTGTTTGCCTCCTGTGATTACGCAAATTCTGTAACCTGCCTGTACGGCACGTTCGAGTGCGTAGCCGTCACGGATATGAAAGGTTCGGTAATGTTCCCCAGACTCCAAAACGTGAACAGAACCGTCTGTCATTACGCCATCTACATCAAAAACGAAAGTGGTTATTTGCTTAAATTTTTCTTCAATATTCATGATGGTTTTTGTTAAATTCTGAAAGTCTGCGACACAGACAACTTCCCTCAATTTTATGGTCTTCTGACGGTAAATATATAACTTGCGATTTCAAAATTAATTCCAATCAAGATGAAATACCAGAAACACGTTTTTATTTGTACGAACCAAAAGGATGCCCCTAAAAAATGTTGTGGCGACGAGCGAGGAATGGCGTTGGTGGATGCCTTCAAAAATTCACTCAAAGAAAAAGGGTTAAATGTTGAAATTAGGGCTCAGAAAGCAGGTTGTTTAGATGTCTGTGGTTTTGGACCTTCTTTAGTGGTTTATCCAGAAGGTACATTCTACGGAAATGTACAACTAACTGATATTGAGGAAATTATAGAAAGTCATTTAGTCAATAACACTCCTGTCGAAAGATTAGTCATTTCATAATGAAACCTTCCAAAGTTAACATACCACTATATTTTTATCATATCCTTTTCTGGGTATTTTTCTTGTCATTACCTTATTTATTGAGGTTACTTTTTCCAGAACAACCCCCTGAAATTAGGGTAAATAAATTGGTTGGTTATCAGTACTCTCCACTCGTTTCTGTCGTGATGGGGTCATTGAATATTCCATTATTTTATTTGAATAGCGAGATTCTGATTAAGAAACTTTTGCATAGAAAAGGTATTGGTTTGTATCTTTTAGTCATATCAGTGCTGATTATACTAATGTACATTCAATACGGTTACACTCGTGAGCTACTTTTTGATATTCCGCATAATACATTTTTACCCCGTACGGGTGCATTGTTTCAAATAATGTTGATTGTGGCAATTAGTACTTTGTACAGAATTATTGCAGACGGACAGAAAGAAGAAGCCCAAAGAAAAGAACAAGAGACTGAACGATTAAAGTCTGAGCTATCTTTTTTACGCTCACAGATTAGTCCACATTTCATGTTTAATGTCTTGAATAGCATTGTTTCATTGTCTCGGAGAAAACCAGAAAAAGTTGAACCAGTAGTCATAAAGCTCTCAGAACTAATGCGTTATATGCTCTATGAATCTGATGGAACAAAGGTTACACTCGGACGAGAAGTTAGTTATCTCCAAAGTTATATCGAACTTCAAAAATTACGTTTTGGCGATAGTATTCAAGTCAACTTTGAGCTTGGGAAAATCATAGATAGCAAAGGTATTGAACCCATGTTATTGATTCCGTTTGTAGAAAATGCCTTCAAGCATGGAGTTGGGATGATTGAAAGACCAGAGATTACCATAAAATTAAGTTCATCAGAAAATGGAATTTCTTTCTTTGTAAAGAATGATTTGAATAGAAATTCTAAAGAAGTAAAAGACAACGCATCGGGCATAGGTTTAACCAATGTAAAACGTCGTTTAGAACTTCTTTACCCAGAAAGCCATGAATTGAATATCACTGAAAATGAAAAAGAATACAGCGTAAAACTGATAATTTCGCAAGGAGAAAAACAAGAAACAATACAATAACTCATTGATTTTTAGTTAGTTATAAAATAATTGTATTTTATTGATTTTTTTACCACACTAATCCAAATAGTTTTTTCGTATTGTTGGATACATTATCAAAACTATTAAAATCGTATCAAAATGAAAAAATTATTGTTTCTCTCAGTCGCAATGATTGGGCTTTGGTTAAGTGCTTGTACTAAACAAGAAGTAGGACCAACATCAACAGATGATATTTTTGCTTCAATTCAATCATCAGCAGCACGTTCGGCAGCAGACACAGACCCTGTTACAAAGGAAAAGTGTAAAGGTAAATTAACAAATATTGAAATTGCGACCTTGCCAAGTAGCATAACAGCCTACATCACAAAAAATTATGCAGGAGCAGCCATCAAATTTGCTGGTAAAGATGACAAAGGACAGTATGTAGTAGGTGTTTCTTTAAATAATGTTGAAACAGGCTTATTATTCGATGCAGCAGGTGCATTCGTACAGGCATTGCAACGTTATAAAGACAAAGCGAAATTAACTGAAGTTGATATTAAAACTCTTCCTGCAAGTGTAACTTCTTATGTTGCATCAAAATATGCAGGTTATACCGTAAAACGTGCAGGAAAAGACGCTGACGGTAATTTGTTTGTAGGAATAAAGAACGAAACAGACCACAAAGTATTACTTTTTGATGCTACCGGAGCATTCAAAGAAGAAAAAGCAATTCCTCAGCACGATAATGATGGAAAAGGCGGAAAAGGCAAACCAAAAGGTGGAGGTAAGTAGTTTCTTGAGTACCTAACACTAATTAAAAAAGCAGTCGAAAGGCTGCTTTTTTTGTTATCTGCCCGAAAATTACTCCATACAGTTTTCAAATTCAGCCACTTAGTCTTACCTTTGTGTTCCAAAATAAATTATACAGTAATATACTTTTAGTTGTATGAATCGTAAGCATATCTTTTTCGCAGTAGCTTGTACATTTTTGTTGGCTTCTTGCGACTATCAAGCAAATAATCAAATCAAGCAAAAAGACCTTGCTGAGGGTGACGAATACGTTTATGGCGTACACCCAGACAGTTCTGCTCGTCAGTTGAAAAACAAATACACGGCAAAACCTGAGAATGAAATTAGAGCAGGTAAAATTCGTGAAAAATTATTTGGTCCTGCTGGAGCAATCGCTACGGGAAACTAAAATTTGAAAATAACTCAATTTTAAAATAATTATTTGATAATCAATTAGTTATAAAAAAATATTTTCCAAAAAGCGTTGCAAATTTTGTGACGCTTTTTTGATTCTAAAAATATGAACATAGCCCTCGTAACAGGTTCGGCAGGACTTATTGGAAGTGAAGCCGTAGCCTTTTTTTCAGATAAATTTGATTTAATAATCGGTATTGACAACAATATGCGTCAGTACTTTTTTGGTGAAGAAGCCTCAACAGCTTGGAATCGGAATCGTTTAGAAGAACAATTTCCTAATTACAAACACTACCAAGCAGACATCCGTGAGGCAAAAGATTTGGAAGTGATTTTCAAAAAATATGGTTCCGACCTAAAATTGATTCTTCATACTGCTGCACAACCCTCGCACGACTGGGCAGCCAAAGAACCATTCACGGATTTTACAGTAAATGCCAACGGAACATTGAATATGTTGGAAATGACTCGGTTGCATTGTCCAGAGGCAGTTTTTATCTTTACATCAACTAATAAAGTTTACGGAGATAATCCTAACTTTTTACCATTGATTGAAACCGAAACTCGTTGGGAAATTGACGCAAACCACCCCTATTTCGAGCATGGCATTGATGAAAAAATGAGTATCGACCACACAAAGCACTCTCTTTTTGGGGCATCAAAAGTTGCGGCAGATGTTTTAGTACAAGAATATGGTAGATATTTTGGTATGAAAACAGGAGTCTTTCGTGGTGGTTGCCTAACAGGACCGAACCATTCAGGAACTGCACTGCATGGTTTCTTGGCATATTTGATGAAATGTGCAATCACAGGAAATCATTACACCATTTTTGGGTACAAAGGAAAACAAGTTCGTGACAATATTCACTCTTATGATTTGGTAAATATGTTCTGGCATTTTTATCAGAATCCACGTTCTGGAGAAGTTTATAATGCAGGTGGCGGACGTTATGCCAATTGTTCAATGTTGGAAGGCATCACGATTTGTGAAGAAATTACAGGTAATAAAATGAGCTTTAGTTATTCTGAAACCAACAGAATTGGCGATCATATTTGGTATATTTCAGATTTATCTAAGTTTAAGGAACACTATCCTACTTGGAATTGGAGCTTTGGTTTGCACGAAACCCTCCAGCAAATTCATGATGGAATTGCAAGTAGAATGTAGAATTCACAAAAAAGCCTTTCAAAACTTGATTTTGAAAGGCTTTTTTGTGTTAAATATACTTCAAAAAATTCCATAACTTTCTGTTTTTCAGATAGTTATGATTATCATCGTTTTGATACGCTTCTTTTTCAAAATAAATATTCATGTAGGCTCTATAATGATTTTTATACTTCAAAAAATTGATACCGTATGCCAAAATATAAAGAATATAAAATGGAATAATCAAAAGTTCTAATTGCTGTCTCAGATGAATGTACTCATGATTGAGCAATGATTTTGAAGGTTTTTTTGCTCGAACCAGTACAAACGGAAATAATGCCATCCCTCCCACTCTAAGAAATGGTGCGTGAATCACAAAGTACTTTCTGAAAAACGTATCCTGCATCAATATTTATTTTGTAATCATCTGATTATCAGATGATTTTATTTTTGAACTGGCTAATTGGCGGATTGAGTTTTTCAGAAAAATCCCTTCTTTTTCTTCTTGAAATTTGTACTTGATTTCCATTTTTCATCGTGACAAAATTGAGATTTTTCGCATCATACTCTGCCATGTATTCAAGGTTGATAAGATTGGCTTTGTGTATTCTGACAAAACCATAATCAGCGAGTTGTTCATCAAAAATTTTGAGTGTTCTTGCACTGAGGAAACTACTGCCATCATTCAGGTAAAAGATTGCATAATTTCGGATGCCTTCTATTCGGATAATGTCTTTGATAGAGATTTTACGAATGCTACGGCTTTCGGGTAGTTCAAGCCAGTTGTCTGATTGCAAAAGCGTTGTGAAATGAGGTAAAACCGATGTCATAATACTTGGATAGTTTAAGAGTGAGAACATTGGGTACGTTAAGCCCCTAATGTTTGATTTTAAAGACGTAACAACTCATGAAATGGTTGCATTGCCAATGAAATTCAAAATTAATCCATCAAAATTTGCCAAACAACCCGTTTACTAAGTTTAAAAATATAGTTTTATAAATGCCGAGTTTAACTGAATAGGGACTATTTTGAGGTATAGCCCGCCTGATTTTTTAAGCCTTTTTTTGTTAAATTTTCTGTTAACCAAAAACCGATAGTTGGAAAAAAATTGCCAATCTTGGCTGTAAATCCACGAGAAGGTGGCACTAAGATTTCAGCTTTCTTTTTCAATAAGGCTTTTTCAAAAACAGCTTTTTCTATGTCATTGACTGTGAGAGGTTTATTACCAGAAAAAGTCAGAGCGGCGGATTTATAGTCTAATTGTAAAGTAAGCATATTGGTATTTACCAAATCAGGACAAATTACAGAAACTGCGATGCCTTTTGCTTTCATTTCGGGCGTGATAGCCAACGAAAAACCCCGAACGGCGTACTTAGAAGCAGAATACAAAGCGATTCCATGAATTGGGGCAACACCCGCCAAAGAAGCAAAATTGATAATTTGTCCAGCTTTGTGTTTGAACATCTCATCAGCTACGATTTTTGTTCCATACATAACCCCTTTCACATTGATATCTATGTGATAATCAATGTCTTTCAAATTAAAATCTTCTACAAAACCAGGCGTAATTACTCCAGCAACATTGAGTAGAATGTCTATTTTACCAAATTTCTGAATCGCTTTCTGAACAACCTCTTGCCAGTTTTCGATACTACGTACATCTAATTTTTCGATTAGGCAATTTTCTGTTTTCCATGATTGCGTTTCAATTTGGAGTTTTTCAATCAAGAAATCTGTTGCGACAACATTAAAGCCCTGATTATAAAACACTTCTGAAAGGTGTTTTCCGATACCGTTGGCACTGCCTGTTATAAAAACTGTTCTTTTATTCATTGTGTGGAAATTTGTGAAAGGTCTATAGTCAGTTAAAATTATCATTTTTTTTCAAAATATAGCTGATTATAAATTTGATAAGTAACGGGAATTTAATAAGTTTAATGGAATAACAAATGTCAAAGTGTCTGATGGCTTCATCTCAAAAGGGTTTTATTCTTTCAACTACTTGTGTGATTGATAGTTACCATAAAAAAAGACCTTGAAAAATAAATTTCAAGGTCTTTTCTCTACTCCAAAATTATCTTTCCGTCTCGGTCAATATTTGTTCTTTTGTCGAAATGAAAGTCGTAGAAACCAGCGTCTCCTTCTTTTGCATCTATTTTTGTGGAGCTTCGTCCCATTTCTAAACCTTGATTGTCGTAGGCTTTAGCAGTGACTTTTCCTTTGAAATTTTTAGAAAAAATCAGATAAACACTCAACAAATTGTCCGTTCCTTCTTTGTCGTTCCTCAGTGTGACTTTACCGTTTGTGATTCCTTTTTCAATCAGTGTTTCGGTGTAAGTAACATTGATAGATCGGGCTTTTTTCACACCTGTTTCTATTCCTTTTACTACATCTCCTGCTGTTTCGCCTAATTTTTCAGAAGAATTACTAAGTCTATCACAAGAAGAAAATATTACAGAAAATGCCAATGTGACGAATAGAAAAGTTTTTTTCATGAGTTCGGGGATTTGTTTTGTCAAATATAGTAAAAGGAGCAATGTTTGCAAAGAAACCAAGAGTCAAAGTGTTGTTAATGAGTGATTTGTCGAACAGCTTCATTTCAAAACTACCCCCATTTTTAATTCTTAATTCATAATTTTTAATTATTAGCCTCCTCCGTTCCGAAACTCCAAAGGTGTTTGCTGGGTTAATTTCTTGAAATATTTCGAGAAATAAGATTGGTCAGCAAAATTGAGTTGGTAAGCAATTTCTGAAATACCCAAATCCGTATGGGTCAGAAAACGCTTAATTTCCATCACCATTCGGTCATTAATCAAGTCAGTTGAAGTTCTGCCCGTTACCGATTTTACAGTTTCGCTCAAATGATTCGGTGTGATTGTCAGCAATGCCGCATATTCTTTTACGGAAAGATTCTCCTGACATTTTTCCTCAATCAATTGCTTAAAACGTTTCACCAAAACTCGCCCTTTATTAGTAGTTTCTTCTGGATTACTAACAGGATAAATTCTTTTGCTTTGAATCAAAATCAAATCCAATAAAGCCCTTACAACTTCCTCATAATCAGATAGTTTTGATTGATTTTCTGAAATTGCATTGCTAAAAAACGTTGTAAAAATTTGCCTTTCTTGGAGTTTTTCTAAATATAAAGGTGGCGTCTCTTTGGCTAAATTGTAGAAAAAAGGAAGCTCAAAAAGTTTATACGGGTCAGTTTTATTGAAATGATAAAACGACGAAGTAAACAGAAAAATGAAGCCCTTTACATCATCAGAAAGAGTGAGTTCGTGGATTTGTCCAGGCGAAAGAAAGAAAATTGTGTAAGGCTTAATCGCATAGTTTTGGAAGTCAATTGTATGTATGCCTTCGCCCTGAGTGAGGAATAGAATCTCATAAAAATCATCATGTCTATGCGGATACGTAACCTTGAAATTTCGGTGAATATCAAAGTTTTCAACCTGAAACTGAATCGTTTTTTCAGCTTTATGATTGAATTTATCAATGCTATAAACAGGAATTTCTTTCATTGGGCTTTTGGTCAGCTCTGAGAAGTGAATGAAGAGTTTTGAGTTTTCCATAAAATTAACACAAAATCCATTCATTAATTCATTCACTCATTATCATCACCCTCTACCAAGTATATCTCACAGAGAAAGCGATTTCGTCATTACTAAAACCGCCGTAATTGATGATGTTTATGGTTGGTTTCCAGTCTAAACTTATAGCTAATGGAATATTTCTGATTTTTGCTTCCAGTCCTAAAATTCCGTCAACTCCCAATATCATACTTCGGTTATTGTCTAAATATTTCGGACGTTTGTCGCCCCATACATAGACGTGTCCGCCACCACCAATAAACCAGTTGAAATCTCTCGAACTAAAAGCTCTTCCATGCACTTCGTATAGCCCAGTTAGCCCCAAACCGTCATTTCTGAATGTAGCGATGCCTTCAAATGCGGCTTTTGATTTAATAAAAGTCTTGAAAGTTACGCCATTGGCAGGACCTAACCGCAAGCCCAAAGCCGACTTATAAAGTTGTGCTTTTGACAAGTGACTCAAACATAAAAAACTCAATAAAAATACACTCAATAAAACTCTATGGGTTTTCATAATTTAGAAATTAAAATCGTTAAACTTATTTTAGTTATCTGATAATTTTGACGGAAAGACGAATGCTATTCGTCTCTACATTGTATTACACTCAAAAATTGTCATAAAACCACTTATTTTACTATTTTTACGTAAAACATTCACTCAACAAAACATGAAAAACAAATACTCATTACTAATAACGGCATTAATGTTCCCGATGTTATTGGTTGCCCAAAAAAAGAAATCACAAACGGTAGCAATTTCCGCAACAACTCAAACTGCGACGCCAGCGTCTGAACGTTTCAAGGCTTTTGATAAACGTAAAGCTCTGTCTGTCAATTCATTGGTAAATAATGTAAAACTTCGCTCGGTTGGTCCGAGTGTAATGTCTGGTCGTGTGGTTGATGTTGACGTAAATCCTGAAAACCCGTCTGAGTTCTTTGTAGCTTATGCCACAGGTGGACTTTGGAAAACCGAAAATAACGGGGTAAGTTTTACATCACTCTTTGAGAATGAGGCAGTTATGTGCCTCGGAGACATTGCAGTTGACTGGAAATCGAAGGGAAAAACAATTTGGGCAGGTACTGGCGAAGCCAATTCTTCTCGGTCTGCCTATGCGGGTATCGGGATGTACAAAAGTGAAGATGGTGGCAAAACTTGGCAACACAAGGGACTCGAAGAAACGCAACATATTGGTAAAGTAATTTTGCACCCTACCGACCCCAACACGGTTTGGGTAGCAGCAATGGGGCATTTATTTTCGACGAATAAAGAGCGGGGGTTATTCAAAACTACTGATGGCGGAAAAACTTGGAAACAAACCCTTTTCATTGATGAAGGTACAGGCGGAATAGACTTACAAATAGATGGCACAGACCCCAAAACGCTTTATGCAGGAATGTGGTACAATCAGCGTAAACCTTGGAATTTTGTAGAAAGCGGCAAAACAACGGGTGTTTATAAGTCAACAGATGGTGGTGATTCTTGGAAATTAATCACTGGTGAAAGCTCTGGTTTTCCACAAGGTGAGGGAAATGGTCGTGTCGGAATAGCGGTTTCAGCAGCGAATCCGAAGGTTGTTTATGCGGTTTTGGATAATCAGAAAAATCGTCCTGATGATGGTAAGAAAAAAGTCGATAATAAACTGATTCCGAGGCAGTTAAAGGCTTTCACGAATGAACAATTTTTTGCTTTGGAAGATACAAAATTGACAGAATATTTAGACGATAACGGTTTTCCCGAAAAATACACTGCCAAATCTTTGAAAGCAGACGTAAAAGCTGGAAAATTCAAAGTAGAAGATATTGTGAAATTTACCCAAAATGCCAATGATGATTTGTTCGATACACCCATCACAGGGGCAGAAGTCTATCGTTCGGAAGACGGTGGAACATCTTGGAAACGTGCCAATACTGATTATTTAGACTGGGTTTTCAATACGTATGGTTATTATTTTGGAACTATTTTCGCTGCACCAGACAATGCTGATAAAGTGGTAATTCCTGGTTTTCAGGTCATTAGGTCGGAAGATGGTGGAAAAACCTTCAAATCAATGAATGCAGATAATGTTCATGCAGACCATCACACAGTTTGGATAAATCCTAAGAATTCAAAACACCAAATCCTCGGAAATGATGGTGGAATCAATATCACTTATGACGATGGTAAGACTTGGTTCAAAGCAAATACACCTGCTGTCGGGCAATTGTATGCCGTGCAAGTAGATATGGAAAAACCGTATAACGTTTACGGCGGACTCCAAGACAATGGCGTTTGGGTTGGACCAAGTACCTACAAAGCCAACTATGGCTGGTACGACGAAGGGCATTACCCTTACAAGTTTCTGATGGGTGGCGATGGTATGCAAATTGCCGTTGATACTCGTGATAATAACACTGTTTACACAGGCTTTCAGTATGGCAACTATTTCAGAGTCAATAAGTTAACTGGCGACCAAAAGTATTTGTCAATGCCCCAAGAAATTGGTGAAATCAAGAATCGTTTCAACTGGCAATCGCCCATTTTATTGTCGAAACATAACCAAGATGTTGTTTATTTTGGGGGAAATCGTTTTTTCAGAAGTTTGGATAAAGGCGAAAACTGGAAGGCACTTTCAGGAGATTTAACCAAGGGGTTCAAGGAAGGTGACGTACCTTTTGGCACAATCGTAACGATGGACGAATCACCGATGAAATTTGGACTTTTGTACGTAGGTTCAGATGATGGTTTGGTGCATATTTCAAAAGATGGTGGTTATACTTGGACAAAGATTTCGGACGGTTTACCACAGAATTTGTACGTGAGTAGAGTTTCAGCTTCGGCTTTTGAAGAAGGTACAATTTATGTTTCCTTGAATGGTTATAGAGAAGATAATTTTGGTTCATATCTCTATAAATCAGATGATTACGGACAAACTTGGCAAAAAATAGGAGAAGATTTACCCGCCGAATCTATCAATGTTGTAAAGGAAGACCCAAAAAATCAGAACATCATTTATGTGGGTACAGACCAAAGTTTGTACTTGTCTTTGACCAAAGGAAAAACCTTCATGCGTATGAGTACAGGTATGCCAACCGTACCTGTGCATGACTTGGTGGTGCATCCCCGTGACAACGAGTTAGTTGTGGGTACGCATGGGCGTTCGATTTACATTGCGGATGTCAATCTGATTCAGCAATTGTCTGATTCTTTATTGGCAAAAGACCTGCATCTTTTCTCAATGAAATCTATCACAGCCAGTAGCCGTTGGGGTAGAGTAGATGCCATGAGAAAGTATGATGAACCCGAAAAACGAGAATATACCTTGGCGTATTTAGCAAAGAATGTAGGTACGACTAAAGTGAAAATTTCAACGGATAAAGGTCTGTTAATTAAAGAGTTATCGGACGAATCTGAACTGGGAATCAACTATATTAACTGGGATTATACTATCAATTCATCAGTTGGGAAAGACTATGAAAAATATTTGAACGAAGTCAAGAAGAAAGACGATAAAGACATCACTGTTGAAGAAGCCGAAGACAAGAAAATGTACGCCAAAGCTGGCAAATACAAAATCGTTTTTGAAGCCGCCAACGGAGCGAAAATTGAAAAATCTTTCGAGATAAAATCTCAAGAAAAGCGTTCTAAAAGATTAGCAATTCCATCAGCCATCAATTCTCCAGGCGAGTTTGAAGAATGGATGGAAGATAGCGGTTTGGAGGGAAAAAAGTAAAATATACGCTTTGCTGATTTAGAAAATTCCACTAATTTCAAATAGAGAAATTAGTGGAATTTTTTTGTAAATCTCTGATTATGAAATACTTCTATTTATTTTTCTTCTTTTATTTGTATGAAAGGTATTGCTAACCGTGGAACGGTCGAGGTTGAATTTTTCATAAATGGCTTTCCGTCTCAACCGTACCACGGATTCCTGTGCAAACCTCAGCAATTTCTTTTTTGAAATCCTGAAAGGATTAAATTTGATTAGCCCTGAGTGAAACTCAGGGAAAATGAATTAATCACTTGGTTCAACCCCATTCGGGGTTGAATTCGCTCATATTTCAATTCCATACGTTTCACGTATGGCTAATCAAATTTGACCTCTCACGAGGTCTTTTGCCAAAAAAAGAAATCACTGACTTCACTTAAAATTTATTGACTCCTCCTTGCAACATTCATAAATAATAGCTGTCTTTAGTTCAAACACAATTTGGCGATGAGCCATTACGTTATCAGAAATGTTAAAAACACTTAAAAGTTTAGTTTACATTTCTTTTATAACTAAATCTTTCGTTACCTTTAGTTTTTCAAATAAATACCTCAATCCAAAACTCGATTTCTACATGAAGCATTTTTCGGTTTTACTTATTTCTTTTTGCCTGTCTTTTACAGTTTTAGCACAAACCCCTAATCGAGTTTCCATCAAAGGAGTTGTCCGTGACACCTCTGGGACAGAAATGGCTTTCCCGACGGTCATGTTGCTTTCTCCGAAAGATTCTTCCTTAGTAAATTTCTCACGTGCCAGCGAAAAAGGCACTTTTGAGTTCAAGGGAGTAAAAAATGCCAAGTATTTGCTCAAAGTTTCCTACACAGGATACTTCCCACTTCAAGTCCCGATTGGTCCTTTTGAGACCGAAACTGCGGATTTAGGAGTAGTCAAAATCAAGACAATTTCCAAAGAATTAATGGAAGTCGTAGTGCGTACCGCCAAAGCCCCCCTCACGATTCGGGGTGATACTATCGAGTACGATGCCACAACTTTCAAAGTCCCACCAGGGTCAACCGTGGAAGATTTACTCCGTCGTTTGCCAGGCATTCAGTTAGATGCCGCAGGGAATATCAAGGCACAAGGGAAGGAAGTAAAAAATGTGTATGTTGATGGCAAAACCTTCTTCGGCGGAGATGCCAAAGCTGCTACCAAGAACCTGGGAGCAGAAACTATCTCTAAAGTGCAGGTTTTTGATGAAAAATCAGAACAGTCAAAACTCACAGGAATTGACGATGGTAAGAAAGAAAAAGCCGTCAATCTGGAACTGAAAGAAGAATTCAAGAAAGGGGCTTTTGGAAAAATAACCATTGCTGCGGGTACTGAGGGGCGTTTGGCGACTCGTGGAAACTACAATCGTTTCAATAAGACCACTCAGTTTTCTGTGATTGGTTATGGAAATAATATCAACGAAACTGGTGTAAACTGGGACGATTACGGTGAATTTAAAGGCAATAATTCTTGGAATTGGGATAATGACGATTTTGGTTTTTCTTCAAGAAATAACATTATTTATTTGAATGACGACTCTCGTGGGGGTGTCCCATCAAGCAATTTTGATGGAAGGGGTTTCACGAATAATGCGGGTTCGGGAGTTAATTACAACTATAACAATAACAAAAAAACAAAGTTGAGTACAAGTTATTTTTATAACCAAACACGCCTTTCGCTTGACCAATATGTGAATAAACAAACCTTCAGACAAGGTGGCTCTTTTTTCAATAAAGATTCTACTGATAAAGTTGATTTCAGGAATAATCACCGAGTCAATTTCCGTTGGGAAGAAATGGTGGATTCAAGCAATACTATCCTGACGAAAGGAGACATCCGTTTTTCTAATTCAACCGTATTTGAAAACCAAACACAACAGTTTTTATCAGATGCAACTACTCTCCAGAATCGCCTTGGTATCAATAACTCCAACGCTTTTAATTCTTATGGTTTAAGTGCTTCGATGGTTTTTCGGCATAAATTCAGGAAAGCTAAAGTAAAAGGAAGAAACTTTGCCGCAAGTGTAGGGGTGAATTTTGGTGGTTCAGATGGGACAGAATCTCTTTTCTCGCTCAATCGTTTATTTGAGGCAACCACCGTAAAAGAACAGATTAATAGCCAACGCAATTCCAACGAAACAAGCTCTCGTTTAGTGAAAGCAAGTATGTCTTTTCTTGAACCTTTAGCTAAAAAATTCTATTGGGAATCTTTCTATAATTTCAGCACAAACTCTCAGAATACAGGCAGAGGGGCATTTGATAAACTGAAACAAGAAAGCCGTGTCGATAGCCTGAGTGTATTTTTCACAAATGAAGTTGTTTATAATCGGTTGGGGTCTTCGTTCAGATATTCCAATGCAGGCGTAAATATTTCGGTTGGACTTGCCGCACAAAATAATGATTTAGAGGGAATCCAATCTTTGGAAAAAGGCAGTCGGGTTCTGAAAAATATCAATAAAAGTTTCTTTGCTTGGACTCCTAATGTGAATGCAAATATTGAATTCAAAAACAATATGTACATGAATGCCAGCTATAATTATGGGCAAGCAGTTCCGAAACTGACAGATTTACAACCAATAGTGAATAACAATAATCCTTTTTATGTCATAGAAGGAAATCCAGACCTTTCGGCAGAACGTAGCCATGATTTGAATTTATCAATCAATAAATTTGACCCTTCAAGTTTCGCTTATGTAAACCTTGGTTTGAATTATAGTGCTTACGAAAACCAGATTGTTTATACCCAAACGATTAATATAAAAAATCAAACAAAAAGCCGCCCTGAGAATATCAGTGGAGGAAAAAGCCTAAATGGATATGTATATGCCAGCTTTCCGATAGTAAAAACAAAACTGACCTTTAATACTAATGGAAATGTTTATTTTGCAAACTCGCCTACTTTTATTAATGGAATTCGTAATGAATCTGATAGTAAAACTTATAGATATACAGCAGGTTTTAGCTTAACTCCAGAAGGGAATAAACTTATTTTGGATGCCTCTGCAAATGTTAGCATAACCAATGTCTCATATTCATTGGCTACGCAACAAAATCAGAAAATTTTGAATCAAGGTATTGATGCTTCCATGAAGTGGAATTTTGCCCCAAAGTTTTTCCTTGAAACTAACTTGGATTATAATTCTTTTCAAAATGATAGGTTTAATTTTAGTCAAACAATCCCAGTCTGGAATGCGTCTGTGAGACGATTATTGACAAAAGACAATAAATTAGAAGTTCGTTTGGCAGTTTTTGATTTACTGAATCGTAGAGTATCCGTTCGTCAGAATGCTGGTATCAATACCGTAACTCAGGAAATTGCTCCAACTTTAGCCCGCTATTTCATGCTGAGTTTATCATACAATATGCGTGGGTATCAGACAAAATTGAAGAAAAATGGTTGGTAATTTCAGTTATCAATTATCAGTAAACAATTATCAATTATATCACAGAATACTTAGTTTTATGAAAAATATTATTATCATTTTAGTTTTTATGCTCGGAATTTCTGGGTCAGTTTTTGCCCAGCAAACTTCTCAGAATGAGGGGGTTATCCGTTTTGTCAGGACAAGTCGTTGGACAAAAATTATGGAAAAGGCTACTTATATCAACAAAGAAGAAAGAGAAAAAATGACCTATATGTACAGCACAAAAGACAAATGGGACGAATATACAGAGTTATATTTTAATGAAAACACGAGTAAATACATAGAATCAGATGAGAAAAAGGAAGTGGGTAATGGCTATGACTGGCGGAAGGAAGTTTTTGTTTTGAAAAGGGATTTCGAGAAAAATACTTTGACGGATTACATAGAAATGACAGGTAAAACCTATATCGTTGAAGATACAATTCCTGCACATAAGTGGAAGATTCTCAATGACTTAAAGGAAGTAGCTGGTCATGTGTGTATGAATGCCATGATAGAAGACCCAATAAAGCAGCAAAAAATTATTGCTTGGTTCGCCCAAGATTTTCCTTCAAGTGCAGGTCCTGAACGGTTCTCAGGTTTGCCAGGTATGATACTGGAATTAGACATTAACGAAGGAGCAGTAATTATTTCGGCAGATAGGATAGAATTCAAAAAACTGACTAAGGAATTAGATTTACCTGCAAAAGTGAAAGGCAAAAAAATGAATGAAGCGGGTTTTCAAGGTGTTATCAAAAAAGCGATGGATGAGGCAGTCAAAGAGGAACATTATCCATGGGGAATCAGGTACTAAAATTTTAGGTATGAGGTTGTAGGTATGAGGTTGTAAATATATGAAGTAGTTAAATAGGGCAATGAGTAGTTTCTACCAAATAATATTCCGTAAAATCGTCATTCTGCCAATAAAAATTGCTAAATTTGCATTCTTTTAAGGAGAAAATTTGTAAAAATAGAATTATTCAAAGATTTTTTTATAATCAATCTGAATACTTTTTATCAAATAGACCTTCTTCTGTTATTTTCAAATTAGCAAATTCTCATATTTTTATGTCAAGTCTATCTTCTCAGAAAGGTGTTTTGCACGGAGATGCCGTACAAGAACTCTTCGAAATCGCTAAAACACATCAGTTTGCTTTGCCAGCTGTAAATGTTACAGGTACTGATACTGTCAATGGAGTTTTAGAAGCAGCCAAAGCGGTGAACTCACCAGTAATTGTTCAATTCTCGAACGGTGGTGCTCAATTCTATGCAGGAAAATCTTTGCCAAATGGCAAGCAAGAGGCTTCTATTGCAGGAGGTATTTCGGGAGCTCATCATGTACATCAAATGGCAGATGCTTATGGTGTGCAAGTGATTCTTCATACAGACCACTGTGCTAAGAAATTATTGCCATGGTTAGACGGTTTGTTGGATGCTGGCGAAAAATTCTATGCACAACACGGAAAGCCATTGTTCTCGTCGCACATGATTGATTTATCCGAAGAACCAATCGAAGAAAATATCGAAATCTGTAAGCATTATTTAGCAAGAATGTCTAAAATGGGCATGACTTTAGAAATCGAATTGGGCGTAACTGGTGGCGAAGAAGATGGCGTAGATAACTCAGATGTTGACTCATCAAAATTATATACTCAGCCTTCAGAAGTAGCTTATGCTTATGAGGAATTGAGCAAAATCTCTCATCGTTTCACAATTGCAGCAGCTTTCGGAAATGTACACGGAGTTTATAAGCCAGGAAACGTAAAATTGTCTCCAATCATTTTGCATAATTCTCAGGAGTTTGTAAAAGAGAAATATGGTTTAACGGCAGAGAAACCAATCAATTTTGTATTCCACGGAGGTTCAGGGTCATCTCGTGAAGAAATCCGTGAGGCAATTTCTTATGGAGCAATCAAAATGAATATCGACACAGATTTGCAATGGGCATTCTGGGAAGGTATTTTAGGATATTACAAATCGAAAGAAGGATATTTGCAAGGGCAAATTGGAAATCCAGAAGGTGATGATTCTCCGAACAAAAAATACTACGACCCACGTGTATGGTTGCGTAAAGGCGAAGAAACATTCGTTAGTCGTTTGAAATTAGCTTTTGAAGATTTGAATGCTGCCAATGCTAATCAGTATTTGTAAGATTGAAAATTCATAAAAACAAAAAAGCGTTGAGAATCTCAACGCTTTTTTGTTTTTATGACAATGATGATTTTACTTTTCTAACGAATTCAATATCGACACCTACTAAATTGGCTATTTTATCGTCTG
>JAAFJL010000051.1 GCA_013298865.1 Cytophagales bacterium
TTGACCGTCCATTGTCAAGAACTACTGGTTTCCAGACAAGAACAGAAAATATTGGTGCAGTAAAGAACTCAGGTATTGAAATGGCATTGAGTTATAAAGTAATTCAAACAAAAGACTTCACTTTTGATTTGAGTGCTAACTATTCAATCAATACTAATAAGGTTGTTACTTTAACAGAAGATGATATTATTCGTACAGGTGGTTTGACAAAAATCAAAGTCGGAGAAGCAATTGATACTTATTACATGGTTCGTTATGCAGGTGTTGACCCAACTAATGGTAAGCAACAATTCTTGAATAAAGACGGAGTAATCACAAATACTTATAGTGCAGGAGACGCTGTGTTATTGCAAGGAAAATCTCGTTTGGCTACTCGTTTTGGTAATGTTAACGCTACTATCAACTACAAAGGACTTGGTCTTTCTGCTGATGTTTACTATTCAGGTGGTAACTATGTGATGAACTACCAATACCAAGAACTAACTTCTGATGGAGAAAATGTAATAAGCCAGAATGCTGCAGACGCTTTGAATTACTGGAAAAAACCAGGTGATACAGGTGTATTGCCAGATCCAAAACAATTGTACCAGTCTTTCACAACTGACCGTTATTTGCAAAAAGGTGATTTCTTCCGTTTGAGAAACGTTACTTTGAGCTATAACCTTCCATCGAAGATTCTTTCTAAAGCTAAAATTCAGAACCTTCGTATTTACGGACAGGCTCAGAACTGGTTATATTTTGGCACAGAAATGAAAGGTGACCCAGAAGTTGGTTTTGGGCAAGCAGAAAGTACTGGTGGACAAACTTTTGGTTTGTTTAAAGGATTTAGTTACCCACAAACACGTCAATTAACATTTGGGGTTGACATTACATTCTAATTCATTCACAAACGAAATTAATATTTGAAATCAATGAAAAAATATATAACACTACTAAGTTTTGCTGCTCTCATGGGGGCATCAAGCTGTTCAGAAAAGGAGTTGGAATTAGGACCTTATAACTCTGTGACAATTGCACAGGCTTATGATACAGAAACTGACTATGCTAATGCGTCAAGAGGTATGTACTCGAGAAACGTAGGTGGTTTGTCTGGTTTGGTTGGCGGTAGTTACTACGGAGGTACGATGTTGAGTTTACCAGATATTTTAACTGACAATGCCATCATCTGTCAGAAAGGTCGTTTGACATATCGTTTACAGCAGGACTTTAAATATACCCCAGATATTACTTGGGATATGTGGACACAAGCATATTCAACAATCCGTCGTGCTAATGGTATTTTAGAAAATGTTGATAAATTACCAGAAGGTGCTGCCAAAAATAATTTCAAAGGTGAAGCCCTTGCAGTACGTGCATTGGCACATTTTGACATGGTAAGAGTTTACGGAAAAGCATTTCAACAAGCAACGGATGCAGATTTAGGCATACCTTATGTAGTTACTACTGACCCTGCTGCAAGACCTGCTCGTGAGTCTGTAAAATCAAATTACTCAAAAATTGAAGCAGATTTGAAAGCTGCTGCTGGTTTAATTGGTGGTGGAAATGGTGTTTATCGTTTCAATAAATCATCAGTATATGGATTGTTATCAAGATTGTATTTGTACATGGGACAATGGCAAAATTGTGTTGATGCTTCTTCGGAGTCTTTGAAAATTGCAAGTGACCCAGGTTCATTAACATCATTCGCTAATATTTGGAAAGATGCTTCTAACGCAGGAGTATTATTGAAATTACAATTGGTTGACAGAGACGCAGTTTCTCCAGGTGTTGAATATAGCCAAAGTTCAGCATCAGGTGTACGTTCTGAATACGTTGCTGATTTTGATTTATTCAACCTATACAAAGCAACGGATGTTCGTAAGAATGCTTATATTGGTTCAAGTGTGTTCAGTGGTAGTAAATACAATAATATCATTAAATATGCTGGTCGTGCAACTGGTAACGTAAACGTGATTGATCCTAAAGTTTTACGTGTAGCAGAGATTTGGTTGAACCGTTCTGAGGCTTATGCACAATTAGGAAAAGATGCAGATGCATTAACAGATTTGAATGCTTTGCGTAGAAACCGTTATTCAGATTACAAGGCTGGTACAGAAACTGGTGCTGAATTGAAAGCTGAAATTGATTTGCAACGTCGTTTGGAATTAGCCTTTGAAGGTCACCGTTTCTTTGATATTAAGCGTAAAAACTTAGCGGTTCAACGTTCAAATAAAGGAGATTTATCTGATGGAACTGGTAAAACATTTACAACAAGAACATTGGCAGCAGGCTCAACATTCTTCCAATTGCCTTTACCAACAATTGAATTGCGTGTAAATACGAACATTGTTCAGAATCCAGGATATTAATAAGTTGACAAGTTGTTAGCTTAGCATAGACCTTAATAGATAACTACTGATTATTAGTAAGTTTGAAAATTAAGTTTTTATTTCTTGAAAAAAAGCCTCATCAAACCAACCGATGAGGCTTTTTTTACGTCTTTACTTTAAAGAACAAGATGAAAAAAAATAAGTACCTGTGGAGGTATTTTTGTTTGTAACTAATTGGTAATCAATATATTAATTAAAATATTTTCAAATTTAGAAATATTCAAATTTCTTTGTCTTTGAGTTTCATAACAAATCATTTATTTTAGCGTTAATTCAATATCAATTTCACCTTTGATTTTACTAAAAAACGCCTGTATTAGGACAGGGCTATATTAACAGATGAAAAAAATACTACTTACTACATTCGCCATATTGGTAGCTTCGATTGGTTTCGCTCAAAAGAAACAGGCTAATATCATGTTGGAAGCCCCAGGAGTTCAGGTTGTAGATTACGACCATGCAACTTTGGGCATAGAACGTGTTTTCCCGATGGGTTATGAAAAATTAGCTAAAGCACAATTAGAAAGACAAAAATCTGCTCGTGTTGGAAAAACAGCCAAAGCACAAGTAATTTTTATCTATGAAAATGCTATTCCGCAAAGCGTTAAAGATGTTTTTGAGAAAGCAGGTTCTGTTTGGGGAGAAGCTCTCAATTCCGATGTTCCTATCAGAATTTTAATTCGTTGGGCAAGCCAAGCCAATGGTGTTTTGGGTGCTGCGGGAGCCACATTTCGTTATGCCAATTTCCCTGGTGCTGCCAGGGCTAATACTTGGTATGGTGTTGCATTAGCCGAAAAAATGGCACACAAAAACCTTAATGGCGATAATCCAGACATTGTAGCAACGTTTAACTCAAATCGTACTGACTGGTACATTGGTACGGATGCCGTTCCTACTCGTTTACAATATGATTTATATTCTGTAATCTTACATGAATATGGTCATGGCTTAGGTTTTCAAGGTGGTATTGGTACAGGAACAGATGCACAAGGTGTTGATATTGCAGGTTATAGTTTTCCTTATATCCTTGATTCTTACTTAGTTGGAGCAACTGGGCAGTCGATTGTAGATACAAATGTTATTAAAAATCCATCAGCAGAGTTATTCAAAGCTGTTACGAATGCGGCTTTGTACATGAATCCGCCAACGGCTGTGAAAAGCAATAAAGGGGCTAATCCGAGAATGTATGCTCCTGCGAAGTTTCAAGGGGGGTCAAGCATTTACCACGTTGACCAAAGAACATATCCAATCGGTGACCCTAATGCCCTGATGACACCACAAATTGCCCCTGGTGAATTAACCCGTGACCTTGGCAATATTACATTAGATGCCTTTGGTGATTTTGGTTGGAAAAGTACCTCTATCGTTCATGACCCATACAATGATACCGAAGATGTGAGTAAACCGTATGATTTTTCAGCAAAAATTTTGAGCGATACAACAGTTAATGCAGGTTCTCTGAAACTCTTTTTGACAACAGACACAACTATCAAAGTAAAAGATATTAAAGAAGTCGCTCTGACTAAAAAAGCAGATGGTTCTTTCGTTTATACTTTGCCACAAGACTCAAAAGATAGAGTAATTCGTTACTTCTGGACTGGTTTGGACGCTTCTGGTAAAAAACTTTCAACTCCTGCACAAGCACCAGAAGTATTGTCTTATAGATTCGTTTTAGGAAGAGATAAAATCGCTCCAACACTGAATTCATTCTTGAATAATATCTTCCAAATTTATTCAACCGATAAGTCTATCGCTCTTCCAGAAGGAACGACTTTTGATAATATCGGTATTGATACAATTTATGTAGAATATAGCATTAATGGGGTAGCTCAGAAATCTTTTGGTTTGAAAAAATCTGGAGCAACAGGCTTAGTCAGATTCAATGGAGGCTTTGAATTCCCTGACGGTCTTTTGAAAGGTGGAGAGAAAGTTTCTTATCGTATCGTGATAAAAGATAAAGCTAAAATTGCCAATGTAACTTATTCACCAAAAGAAGGAACGTATGATTTCTCAGTGTTGAAACTTTTAGCACCAGTAAATACGTATTTTTCTGATTTTAATGGTGGGGCAAACGATACTTCCAAAGGAGATTTCTTCACAAAAGGTTTCGGAGTAACGCAACCAAGCAACTTTAAAGACGGAGGAATGCACTCTGACCACCCGTATAAAGATGGTACAGAAGAATTATATCCAGGCTCAACAACGGATACTTATACCAATACTTATTTCCAATTGTTAAAACCAATTGTCCTTCGTGCTGATACAGCTAAAATTTATTTTGATGAAGTAGTTTTGGTTGAACCAGGAGATGCAGGTTCAGTTTTCGGAGAAAGAAATTTCTTTGATTATGTGGTAGTAGAAGGCTCAACAGATGGTGGAAAGTCATGGAAGCCTTTTCAAGATGGTTGGGATTCTAAAGGTAATACATTGTGGGAGAGAGCATGGTTAGCAGCGAATGTTGATAAAGATGGTAATTCAAAGACCGTTGGTAGTGCTACACAATTAGCCCCTCGTGAGATTGATATGTTAAAATCTGGAGATTTCAAGGCTGGCGATAGAGTATCACTTCGTTTCCGTTTACTTGCAGATGTTGGTGCTCATGGTTGGGGTTGGGTTGTTGATAATCTTAATGTACAAGGACCAACTGGTAAAAAACCTGTTGTGGTTAATCCTCCAAACCCAGTTACCGTCGCTAATGAGTTGGAAGAAAATATCAATGTAGCAGTTTCGCCAAATCCAAGTACAAATGGTGAATTTGTTATCAATGCAAAATTTCAAAAAGCTGTTGGTAAGGTACAATTATCAGTGAGAAATATGGCAGGAATGGAAATTGGTAGCCAAGCATTCGAGAATATCGGTAGAGAATTCAATCAAGTACTTGACTTATCTGCCCGTCCGACGGGGGTATATTTCTTATCAGTTAATACTTCAGAAGGTAGTATTGTAAAGAAAGTGATGTTTTTGAAATAATTTTTTGATATGAGATATTTGGCGAGTTAGTATTTGTAAATATCTTATTATCAAATATTTAACAAAAAAATAGTTGATAATTTTAGATTTAGACTATTGAAATTATCCATCGAAAAGCGAAAGGCTTTCTCAATAATTTGAGAAAGCCTTTCGCTTTTTTACGTATCTTTGTTCACACATTTTTTAGATAGAACACAAAATTTAATCCAATTACGATTAACGGATAATTGTTAATTGTTAATTGATAATTGAAAAGATATGTCTTGGTTTACCAGAAAAGATAAGGGAATTCTGACCCCAACAGAATCCAAAAGAGAAGCTCCAGATGGGCTTTGGTATCAGTGTCCGTCTTGCAAAAAAGCGATGCACACCCGTGAACATCGCTTATTGGCTTATACTTGTTCAAATTGTAATTATCACGAAAAAATAGGCTCTCAGGAGTATTTTGAGTTACTTTTTGACCAAACAAAATATACTGAATTAGACGCAATGTTGTCTTCGGGTGACCCATTGACTTTCATTGATACCAAGCGTTATCCAGACCGTATTAAAGCTACCGAAAAGAAAACAGGCTTGAAAGATGCCGTTCGGGCTGCCCACGGCAAGATGAATGATGTTGATATTGTGATTGCCTGTATGGATTTTTCATTCATTGGTGGCTCGATGGGGTCGGTTGTTGGTGAGAAAATCGCTCGTGCTATTGAGTATGCTCTTCAAAATAAGATACCATTCTTAATGATTTCAAAATCTGGCGGAGCAAGAATGATGGAAGCAGGGTTTTCATTGATGCAAATGGCAAAAACCTCTGCCAGATTAGCTCAATTAGCAGAAGCAGGGATTCCTTATATTTCACTCTTGACAGACCCAACAACGGGTGGTGTAACAGCTTCGTATGCCATGTTAGGAGATTTTAATATCTCAGAACCAGGAGCATTAATTGGCTTTGCAGGTCCACGTGTAATTCGTGAAACCATCGGAAAAGATTTACCAAAAGGCTTCCAAAGTGCTGAATTCGTACTGGAACACGGCTTTCTGGATTTTATCGTTGACAGAAAAGATATGAAAGACAAATTGGCTTCGTTACTGGAGATGTTGAAGTAGCCCGCTACAACTCATTCAACCCCGCTTTAGCTTTATTGTCGATTGAATTTTTATATTCATGTTTTTTATAGGCGAGGGCTTTTTCAAAAAAGGCTCTCGCTTTTATTTTGTCGCCTTTTGCCACAAAAATATAGCCGAGTTGTAAGGACGAAGAAGCCCCAAATGACCACTCCTGATTTTCGGTCAGTTTAATGGCTCTTTCGTAGAAAACGATTGCTTTCGGAATGTCATCCATTCGATGCAAAATTCTCGCTTTTCGATAATTAAACTCTGCTTTATCGTAATTTTTTTCAAAATTAACCTCTTGATAATTAGATAGATACGATAATGCTATGACATAAAAACCGCCATCAAATGAAAGTCTCGCTTTCATTAGAATCTTTTGTGGAATTACTTTTTTAGGCTGATTTGCCAGAAAATTTTCAGCAAACTTTTGAGCCGCTTTATCTGCTTCTACGATTCGCTCGCCTACTGCTGGAACTTTCTGCAAATACGTTTTTGCCTTCACATCATCATCCGTTAGCCAACTACAAAGGAAAAGTTTATAGTGTGTGTCTTTCAAATAATTAAATCCTTTATAGTTTTTCAAGAAGGCTAAGAACTCTGTCGATGCCTTCGGATACAGTCCTTTTTGTAGTAGTATTTCACCTTTTAGATAACCTAAAAAAGGGAAATTTGGATAATCTTTTGAACGATTGGTTTTTATTTCTAAATCTTCAATAATTTCAAAGGCTAAATCGCTTTTTCCTTCTTTCATGAATGTAGTTGCTGCAAAAAATTGGAAGAGTGATTTTTCATTATTCTCTTTGCTAAAGTTCTGAAAATCAGAGAGTTTCTTGTCAGTAAATTTCAGAATATAAGCATGAATCAGATACTCTATTAGCTGAGATTCTGCCTTGAAAGTTGGGTCTTTTTGGGCGGATTGAATCTCTGTTATACCTAATTTTATACTGCCATTTAGCCCTAATAATTTTGTTACCCAAGTATAGCTTTCGGGCGTAGAACCAATCAGAATGTGCAATAAGCCCAAGGACTTTTGGTTAGGTAAAAAAGTAGGAAACTCCTTGGCATTGGCATCTAATAATTTATATGCTTTGATGATTTCCCATGCACCTTTTACTTCTTTCCCAAATTTGAGTTTCACAAAAGCAGAGTGAAGTCGAATTTCAGCTTGAAGAAATTTTTGGTAGGGGGATTTTTCTGCTGAATTTTCTAAAAATGAAAGCCTATCTTCTTGATTTACAATGAATTGCTCGTAGAAAACTTTGTCTTCACTCACCAATAATTGCACCATGTCTGCATAACTTTCAATATAATTTGTGCATAAATTTCCTCGCTTTTTTTCCTTTAAAACCAAATTTCTCGCAGAGGGTAACTTCATGTTTAGTACCTCGTTATACGCATTTTGTATTGTAGGATTAAAGTCAAAATCAGCAGAAAGAGTAGTATGCGAAAAAAGGAGGATTATTAGTGAGAATAATTTGAAAATTTGGGAATGGGAGAATTTGGAAATGAAATTATACACATAATGTCGCAAAACCTCTCCCCCGACCCTGTGCGGATCATCCCTCTCCTGCTGAGAGGCGAGCAATTCGTCGGTGGTTAGCTCTCCTCTCAGCAGGAGAGGGATCGGGGGAGAGGTTTTTCTCTTACTCATAATTCCAAATACGCCTCCAATCGACTTTCTAAAATTGTGATAAGTTCTGCGTCCATGAACTGAAAATCATCGGGGATATTCAAGACAACTATCTGTTTATCAATGATTTCTGATGAAAAATTTTCCTGCAATCGTGTCCGATGTTTCTTTTCCATGACAAAAATAATATCAGCCCAACGTACCATTCCTGCCGTAATTTTTACCCTTGCACCTGCTTCTGTACCCGCAGATTTTACAGAATAATCTTCGTTTGATTCCAGCATTTTTTCTGCCGTAAGGCTACGCCATTTATTTTTGGAACAGACAAAAAGTAGCTTACTTTTGTACATAGAAATAATTTGAAAATTTGGAAATTGGATAATTTGAAAATTATGTACAGAAAAACCCATCTAATAAATCCAATGAAGCAATTTATACAACAAATTTCAATTTTTACCTTCTTAATTTTATTTACACAAAATTGTAAGGAATCCGTTCCCAAACAAACTACACCTGCATTTTATTTTTGGAAAAGTAATTTTAAACTTACCGAAATCGAAAAAAATACGCTTCAAAATAGTCATATTCAAAAACTATACATCAAATTTTTTGATGTTTCTTGGAATTCGCCACGGCAACATCCACAATTTATTGCCCCAATTTGGTTCTCTGCAAATCCTCCTGATTCTTGCCAAATTGTGCCAACGGTTTTTATTACCAATGAAACGCTGGTGAATCTACCGAACGCTGAAATTGAACCAATGTCAAAGGCAATTTTTGACAAAATTCAGTCGCTTTTCCCTGAAAAACAATCGCAACTCATTGAAATCCAGATAGATTGCGATTGGACTCTGACTACAAAACAAAAGTATTTTAGGCTTTTAGCAATGCTGAAAAAGAACAACATTCGACTTTCTGCCACGATTCGTTTGCATCAAGTAAAGTTCTACGAAAAAACAGGAGTGCCACCCGTGGACAGGGGTATGCTTATGTGCTATAACATGAGCGATTGGAAAAATATTGAGACTAAAAACTCTATTTTTACGCCCCAAGTATTGAGCCAATATATCCAAAATTTAGAAGAATATCCAATGCCTTTGGATGTCGTTATGCCAATTTTTCATTGGACAATTATTTATCGGAATGAAAGGTTTTTAGTCTTCATGAATAATCTTGATAAAAAGGCTTTTTTAGATAAAAAATTATTTCAAGTATCTGATAATCAAATATTTATATCAAAAAAAGATACGTCTGCTTTTGGAATTTCAGTCCGAAAAGGAGATATTTTCAAAACAGAAGAAGTTGATTTCGATGACCTTTTAAAAGGTTCTAAGATAGTTTTACAAAAAATATCAAACCAAAAACTTACATTTGCTTTATATCATCTCGACGAAAAAAGTCTTTCCCATTACTCCAATGAACAAATTGACCAACTCTTTCACGTTCACGAAACGTTCCGCTAAAATTCTTGCTATTTTTACCCTACTTGCTTGTGGTCCTGGCATGGCAGATTATGACGAATTCATGAGTCTTTTTATGCCCGAAAGCTCTAATGCTTCTGCCCAAAATCAGAAATACCACTTCACACCAATGTTTTTTTATAATGACAACGAAAATGAGAATTTCTTTTCTGAAGAAAATGAAGAAAACGAAGTTGTTGACCTATGCCAAGTAGAAAACGTGAAGGCTTGGCAAGCGTATTGCAAAGGAAAAGTTTCTGAAAAAGATATTGAAACTGGAATTTATGACACTTTTCAGAATTCAAAATTGCAAAAATTCTTGAAATCTACTAAAAATCAGGCTGCGATTGACTATGTACAATTGGCTAAAGATGCCGAAAAAATCTTTGTAACTTCTACAGAAACCTATTCTGATGTTGCTGAAATAGACTCGACATTCACTTTAGATTTGGCAAATAAAGCCCTCAATTATGCCATACAAAATAAGACTAATAAAGATGAATTTCTGAAAGAACGCTTTGGTTTTCAGGTAGTTAAACTTTTTTCTATTGCTAAGAAACATGAAGAAGCAATTGAAAATTATAATAAATTGATTGTTCCAATCAAAGCAAAAACTTTTATCTCAGATTGGGCTTTGATGCGAAAGGCAGAATCAGAGACAGCATCAGGCAAAACCGCAGAAGCCTACTATAATTTTGCTCAGGTTTTTGACCGTAGTGCATCGCACCGTTCGCAGGCAGATTTAGTTGCACGGGCAAGAATTGATAGTTTTGAGGTTGATAATGAGGTAATAAAACTTTGCAAGAATGACCATGAAAAAGCAGCCGTTTATGCCTTTGCGGGTATAAAAGATGGACTGGACGCATTGCCATTGTTAGAGAAATTGGTAGAAATAGACCCCAAAAATCAGCTAATTGAATTGATTATGGCTCGTGAAATCAATAAAAATGAAAGGTTTTTCTATCAGCAAAGTCCTTATGGCTACTATGGGCAGGATACAACGTTATTGCACGAAGGCAGGAAAAATTCTGCAAATTATTGGTCTAAACTGAAAGATTTTTCTGCAAAATGTACTGATAATCAGAATCTTGCCAAAACGGGCTTCTGGCAAACCGCCTCTGCCTACATGGAATACGTACAGGGAGATTTTGCGAAATCAGAGCAATTTTTGACCCAAGCAAAGGCTGTAAATACAACAAACAAAGCATTAGCAAAACAGATTTTAATTCAAGAATTGTTATTGGCCGCCAAAAAAACTAAGGAAATTACGCCAGAAATTGAAATGGCGTATTTGCCTATTTTAGAGAAATTTGCCAAGCCAGAAAGTTTCCGAGTAAGCAATGCTATTCTGGAATCATGTAAAATATTAGGAGCAAAATATCGTGGACAAGGACCACAGATAGAAGAAAAAAAAGGTGGTTGGTTTTCGAGTTGTTCTAATAAAGAAAAATCTCTGGGTGAATCAATTACCGTTCCCCACGCCATTGCAAAGGCATATTTGCTAACAATGCTAACCACTCAACAAGTAAATAGCAATGATAAATACGGTGGATTTGAGTCTCAGAAAGATATGTTTACGATTGAAGATACAACCTCTTTGGCAACGATTGAAAAGGTGGTTGCTTATTTTTCAGAAACTGGAAAAACAGATTTTGATAAGAGACTACAAAAATTAGTGGGTTTCAATAATGATCATTTGTACGTTCTTATGGGCAGACGTGCGATGGATGAAAACAATTTCGCAAAAGCAGCAGAGGCGTTTGGCAAAGTTACACCAAGTGTCTGGAAATCAGAGGAATGGACGAGTATGTTTAATAACGACCCTTTTTATATTTCTACAATTTACACAGATAAAAAACCAAATAAAAACTATAATCCATACACTTTTGCCAAGAAAATGGCTGAATTATCTGCTAAAATGAAGGCAAATCCGAATGATTCAGAAAGTGCTTATTTATTAGGTTGTGGGAGTTTCAATACAACATATTATGGCAATGCTTGGATTCTGAGAAGGCATTCACGAAGTAGTTCAGAAGTGAATAGTTATAGTAATGTTAAAGCAAACTATAATGTTGACTACTATCAGGCTACAAAATCAAGAGAATTTTTTCTTGAAGCCATGAAGTCGTCTAATCAAGAAATAGGGGCAAAAGCCTGCTTTGGTGCTGCTTCATGCGAAAGATGCACCTTTGAAACCTACGCTGGTACTCAGGAAGCTGCACCAGAAGAGAGTTACGAAGATTTTAATAAACGAATGGAAGCTGAAAGAATCAAAAAATTTGGCACTTATTTTAAAATGCTTAATAAACGTTTCAGAGAAACTAAATATGAATCACAAGTTTTGAGTGAGTGTGGAGATTATTCAGATTTTACAACTCCTTAGTTTGCTGATTACCAATAGATTATGACCACAATATGAAAAATCAGATTTACGACAAAACACTAAAAACTCTTTTTGAATCATCACTAAAAGAAGGTATTTTACTTAGAAAGTATCAAGAAGATATGGTAACTGTTGAAGAAATAGATACCGTAACAAAGCGACCCAAGGAATTAAGGGTTGATTTTGCTCAGAAAATAACGCCAAAATCAAATATTCCATACATTTTACACCTTGAATTTCAGTCTGATATTTCAGACAATATGCCTTTCAGGATGTTAGAATATTATGAAGTTTTAGCTCGAAAAAATCATTTAGAAGTAGAGCAAATTTTGGTCTATGTAGGTAATCCGAAAAAAGAAGCTATTCAGGAAGGTATCAATCATAAAAATCTCCACTTTCATTATAAAGTGTTGGATTTGAGCAAGTTACCTTTTAGAAAACTGTTATCATCCAACACTCCTAATGAGATTGTGCTATCCATTCTCGCTAACCTAAGGGAAGAATCACCAAGTAATGCTATTGAGCTGATTTTCAAAAGATTACAAAAAGTATCGAAGACAGAGGAGGAGTTAAAAGATGCTCTCTATTTTTTGCAAATTTTATCAGATTTACGTAAATTTGGAACAGATATTTCTAAAAAACTTAAAGCCATGCCAGTAACACTTGATTACAGAAAAAGTACACTATACAACGAAGGAAGACAGGAAGAAAGAGAAATAGGTCTAAAGAAGGTAGAAAAAATAGCTTTTGAGTTAAACAGATTGATTACTTGAAAAAACTATTCAATATTTCTTAAAACAAAAACATAGAAAACAAAAAAGTCTTCCAACAAAATTTGGAAGACTTTTTTGTTCATAAACCACACAATTATGCTTAATAAAATCTCAGTTTTTTTTCAACATCCTTTCTTTTACAATAAACGTAATCTTTTGATTATCTGGATATTAGCTGGAATAGTCACTGGAATGAAACAGTATTATCTGGGCGAAATCAATTCGCACATTAATAACTTTGTTATTTTCAAAACGAGTTTTCCGCATCTTCTTAGTCATCAGAATATGTATTTGGAATATCCCAAAGAATATTTTGATTTGTATTTGTACGGACCTATTTTCTCGATTTTGATTGCACCATTTTCGATGATGCCAACGGTGATAAGTGTCACGACTTGGAATGTGCTGAATGCAGTGGTTTTGCTGTTGGCAATTTATGAATTGCCTATCTCAGACCGACACCGTGCTGTGGTTGCTTGGTTGGTGCTAAACTGTGCAATTACGAGTATGCTGAACACTCAATTTCACTGTCTTTGTATTGCGTTTATTGTATTGTCATACACATTTTTGAACAAGAAACAGGAAGGTTGGGCAGCGTTTTTTATGGTCTTGGGAACAATGATAAAACTCTATGGAATTGTGGGTTTAGCATTCTTCTTTTTTGCTAAAAATAAGTGGAAATACATTGGAGCTTGTTTGGCTTGGGCAATTGTATTTTTCATAGTTCCGATGTTCTTTGTCGGGATTGATTATACCTTGCAATGCTACCAAGATTGGTTCAATGTACTGACCCACAAAAATGATTTGAATGTTGCGATGAATAACACTCGTACTGATGTCTGTGTGATGGGAATGTTCAGAAAGATTTTGCATGATGGTACACTGTCAAATCTTTATTTTATTATTCCTGGTTTAATTATTTTCGGGCTTAGTTATCTGAAAATCAAGGAGTTTAAAAATGTTAATTTTCAAATGAGACTCTTGGCTTCGGTAGCGTTATTTATCATTTTGGCAAGTACAGGTTCAGAATCTCCTACAATAATTATGGCTTTTGTGGGTGTGGCTATTTGGTATATTCTTAGCAAAAAAACTACGTTAGATTTGGTTCTTTTATGGTTTACATTGATTATTTCCAGTTTTTCACCAACTGATATTTTTCCAAGATTTATTCGTGAAAATTATATCAATCAATACGCACTAATGGCACTACCATTACTATTGGTTTGGCTAAGATTACACTGGCAAATCATGAAGAATGAGGAGTAATTGGGCTACTTTCCTTTCACATCAAAACGACCTTCTGTGATAGTCACAACATCTGAATTGTCGGTTTTTTTGAAGGTTACTGAAAAAGTACCAGAGTAGATATTCTGAGAGGCATCAAAGTGAGTAATATTCACTTCATTGGGGCAATCCTGACAAATGACATATTGAGAACAATCGCCTTTTATACATTTTTGGTAGAAACTTGCAAATGGTGAAAATGTAAGAGAATTTTTAGGGTAATTTTTCATGAACTCAAACTTCCCAGTTGTCTTTACTTGATTCACTGTTAGATAAAAAGACTCTAATGTACTTTGATTATTAGCAGAAAGTTTGAGTTGTTCGCCAGCGTATTGTCCCCAAAGTACTGGAATTGATGTATAGTTGGCATTGGTTTTATACCGAGAAAAAGGCATCCAAAGTGAGCCATTTACTTTACAACCAAATATTTGCTTACCTTCTTGGCTTTCGACTGGTAGTTGGGTTGGCAGCACAGCATCGTTTAACTCGCACGAAGAAAGTGCCAGTACAGAAATCATTGCTATTGCCAAAAGTTTTTTCATTGCTTAAATTTAAAACATATAGCTTAGAAAATTAACATTTTTTCTAAAGAATTTATTAAACGGAATTGCAGTTAACAGTAATCAGTTAGCAGTAAACAATTTGTAATATGAAAACATTCTTTCTCCTTCTTGCTATGTTAGCTATAAGTCATTCAGATAATCAACTGATTTTCAAGACTTTAGATAGGTATTTTATCGGAAATAATATAATTCTGAAAGGTTCAAAGCAAACTTGGATATTGAAGAAAGAAGAAGATTTTGATAAAATTTTTCATCCTGCTGCGTTGAATGGACAAAGTGTGGAAGCTCCAGATTTTCAGCATGAAGTTGTTTTGGCTATTGCTTTTCAGCCTTCTAATAATTCGTATGATTTAAAGGTTGTTAAAATTGAAAAAAACTTACAAGCCATCAAGGTTTATTATTCTAAAGAGTTGAAGGCTAAAAATCTTTCATTCACGCAAAATCATTTTGTTGTTGTGTCAATTCGGAAGGAAGATTTTATTGAAAATGTAAAATTTCATCTTGTCAAACAACTGTCTAAAGCCAAATGATAGGCTTTGAAATCTGATAAATTTTTGTGTTTTCCTCCTGCAATTGTTGTTAGAATTGTTGTTGGGTTTTGGTGTAAAATTGTTGCCAATCTTATGCTCGAATTATACGGAACTAACTCATCCTCAGTGCCATGGAAGAAATGAATTGGGCATTTTACCTTACTAATCCATTGGTCTGTGTGCATGGTATAATCTGCCATTTTTTCATAAGGAAAAATTGGTAAATGACTCCAACTTACATCTGGTAAACTTGTGTAGGGTGTTTCGAGTAATAACATCTTAGGGTTATTTTCAGCAGCTAATTTTGTAGCAACTCCTGTACCCAATGACCGTCCGTAAACGATGATTTGATTTTCTGGGAAAAGTTTTCGAGCATAATTATAGACATAACGGGCATCCGAATGTAGGGCGGCTTCGGAAGGTTTACCGACAGATTTTCCAAAAATTCTATAATCAATCATCAGCACATCGTAGCCATTTCTTGTAAAATCTGGAGCGTGTTTTCCCCAGCGTTGCAGATTGTCGGCATTGCCATGAAAATACAAGACGATTCCTTTTCTTTTAGTAGAATCCGTATTGAAATAAAGTGCATTGATACGGACATTTTTTTCAGGCTCAAACCATAATTCTTTGAAGGGTACTTTGAAAACGTATTGATAATCTTGCGGTAAAGATTTTTGCCAAAAAACCATTTTTTCTTGAAAAAAATACCCACCCAACATCAATACAATGTAGCCAATTACTGTCCATTTAAGTATTTTCAAGAGTTTTTGCATTGAAAGTCATCAATAAAATATAGAATTAAGAAAACAAATCGTCCAACACTACTGTTTTCCCAATCAGTGCTGTGCTATATTCGTTTAAGATTGGAGCTTGATTGGTGATTAACGTATAAATAATTTGCTTTTTGGGTGCGATAGTCCGAAAATAGGCTAATTTTTGTTGAGTATCTTCATAAAATTCTTTGCTGATTTTAAATGGATTGTCGTAGTGCTTTATCTCACAGAAATTGACAACATTATCTTTTCTATCTAACAATAAATCAACCTGCATTGCCTTATTTTGCTCATTTGAAGGGTATAAGTTGTAAATTTCAGTATAGACTGCTGAGATTCCCAATTGCTGTTTTAGCTGCGGAATATGTCTTAGTATTAAACGTTCAAAAGAGTGACCCAACCAAATTTTAAACTTCTGACTTTGAGCCATCTGAAGCCACATTCCTGAAGCATATCTGTTGCTATTTTTCATGAATTGGTGATAAAAATTGCTAAATTCATCATTTAGTATATAGCGTTCTCCTCTCTTTTTTCTACCAAACTGTGCTATTGTTGAAATAAAATTACATGATAGTAAATCATTTATTGCACGATTGAAAGGTCCGCCATCCGTAACTTTTGCTTTTGTAATAATTTGTGACCTCAGCATCCCTTTCTGACTTCTCGCTAATGCCTCTACAATCCGTTCATGATTTTCTGGATTTGCAAAAAGTGCTTTGTAAAGATTACTATATTCATTTTTCAATTTTCCATTATCACTAAAACACATTCTTTCTATGGTTTGGTCGTTGCTTTCATGGGCTTGAATATCATCCAAATAGAATGGAATACCACCTAAAATCATGTATAGTTTTGCGATTTCTTGCAAGGGTTTTATGATTCCTTTTGCTTCTAAGAATGCCTTAGTTTCGGAAAGTGTGAAAGGTTGTAAATGAATTGTTGTTGTAATTCTATTGTGTAAACCTCCTTTGTCGTTAGTAATATTTTTTACTAACCAAGAACTCGCTGAACCACATATTATCAAAATGAAATGAGATTGTTTACTGAGGTAGTCGTTCCAGAGGTGAGCTAAGTGTTGCAGAAATTCAGATTTTACCGTATTTATCCAAGAAAGCTCGTCGAGAAATATCACCTGTTTTTTGTTTTTAGGTTGTAGTTCCAAATAACTTCTTAGCTGAAAAAATGCTTCACCCCAGTCTTTAGGTGTGCTTATTAAAAAAGGTGAATTACTGTAAATCATTAATTTACGAGCAAAATTTTCTAACTGAGCTTTTTGACTGGCATTTTGTATGCCAGTAATCTGGAAACAGATATTTTTCTCGAAACTTTGGTCTATCAGGAAAGTTTTACCCACTCTTCTACGACCAGTGATGGCAACAAATTCAGATTTCTCTGAACGTAATAACGACTCTATCTGAACTAATTGTTCTTTTCTGCCTACTATTTTCATTGATTATACTTGTAAATAAGTCTAATTTTTGAGTACTTATTTACAAATATAAAAAAGATACTTGTAAATAAGTATCTTTTTTAGACACTTATTTACAAGTATGATAGAATTTCTATTTTCCGATTCCCACCAAATTCAACATAAATGCGTATTCTCTGGCTACTTCATGGAAGCGTTTGAAGCGTCCAGATGCACCGCCGTGTCCTGCGTCCATGTCGCAATGGAAAACTAAAATATTCTTGTCAGTTTTATTTTTTCTTAGTTTTGCAACCCATTTTGCTGGTTCAAAATACTGGACCTGAGAGTCGTGTAAACCCGTAGTAACAAGCATATTTGGATAGTCTTTTTTCTCAACATTATCAACAGGAGAGTACGATTTCATATAATCATAATACAATTTCTCTTTCGGATTTCCCCACTCTTGCCACTCGCCCGTTGTTAATGGAATGGTCTCGTCGAGCATCGTTGTCACAACATCCACAAAAGGGACACCTGCTACAACACCTTTGTACAAATCTGGACGCATATTGACAACTGCCCCCATCAATAAACCGCCAGCAGAGCCTCCATTGGCAAATAATTTATCTTTTGAAGTATATTTTTCTTTAATCAAAAACTCAGAAACATCTATAAAATCATAGAAAGTATTCTTCTTCTTGAGCATCTTCCCGTTTTCATACCAAGCCCTTCCCATCTCTTGTCCGCCTCTGATATGAGCAATTGCGAAGGCAAAACCTCGGTCTAAAATACTCAGACGAGCCCCCGAAAAGTAAGGATCCATTGAACTTCCATAAGAACCGTAGCCATATTGCAACAAAGGCTGTGAACCGTCTTTTTTGAAACCTTTTTTATAGACAATAGACACTGGGATTTTTACACCGTCACGGGCGGTTGCATAGACACGTTCTGTAACGTAATCGTCTTTATCGAAACTACCCAAAACTTCTTGTTGTTTCAATAATTTCTTGGTTTTGGTGTCCATGTCATAATCAAAAGTCGAAGAAGGTGTCGTCAGTGACGTATAGCTAAAGCGTAACACGTTGGTGTCAAACTCAGGGTTGTAAGCAATGCCAGCATCGTAAGCGGGTTCGCCAAAATCAACGTAATGTTCTTTCTTGGAAGTTTGGTCAATGATTCTGATGTGCAACAAACCTTCTTTGCGTTCTTGAAGTACAAGGTTATTTTTGAAAACCTCCATGCCGTCTAAATAAACATCTTTACGGTGCGGAATTACTTCTTTCCATTGAGATTTATCGGCAGTTTTTCCGTCAGCAACTTCCATCAGTTTGAAGTTTTCGGCTTTGTCTAAATTGGTTCTCACGAAAAACTTATCTCCGTAATGTTCAATGCTATACTCATGACCATTTTCACGAGGTAAAAAAGTCGTGAATTTTCCCGTAGGATTACTGGCATCCAACAAACGAACTTCCGAAGAAACACCGTTATGGTCTGAACCCGAAATAATGTATTTTTTTGATTTTGAACGACCTAAACCCATGTAAAATTCAGCGTCTTTTTCTTCATAAACCATCACATCAGACTTACTGGGTGTACCCAAAACGTGGCGATATAATTTTGAAGAAAGCAAAGTAGTTTGGTCACGCAGGAGATAAAAAATCGTTTTATTATCTGTCGCCCAAGCCATAGAACCGTCTGTATTTTTGATTTCGTCTTTCAGAATTTCCCCAGTTTTTAGGTTCTTGAACTTCATTGTGTAGTTTCTCCGACTCACGGTATCAACGCCATACGCCAAGATTTCCTCATTGTCTGCAACATCATAACCACCAATGGAGAAATATTTTTTTCCTTTTGCCATAGCGTTTCCATCCAATAGAATCTCTTCTGTACCTTCCAGCGAGCCTTTTTTTCTACAATATAATGGGTATTCGCCACCTTCAATAAATCTTGTATAGTAAAAATATCCACCTTCTTTATAGGGAACAGACTCATCTTTTTCCTTGATTCTACTTTTCATTTCATTGAAAAGTTGGTCTTGAAAATCCTTTGTGGGTGCCATCACGGCATCTGTGTAGGCGTTTTCGTCATTAAGGTATTTCAGAACCTCTGGATTTTCTTTTTGATTGAGCCAATAATAATCATCTTGGCGAGTGTCTCCATGCAATGTCATGGGGTGGGGCTTTGCAGCCGCCATCGGAGCTTTTGCAGCGTCAATGTTCATTTGTAAAGTGGGCTTTGAGTTTTCACAGGATAGTCCGACTACCGCCGAACCAATGATGAAAGCATAACTACATTTTTGAAAAATTAGTTGATGAAATGATACAGGTTTTTTCATTGCTTGAAATTTTGTGGGTAAGATTAAATGGTTTCTTGAAACTTTAAACTAAAATAGCAATAGTATTTGAGAATATAAGAACTAAGATAAAATTAAAGAGATTCTGATGTTTTTTTGAGAACTGCATAAAATAATAATTAACCTTTGTAAATTTAGAAAATAAGTAGAGAGGAGCAAAGTGTCAAAGAGGCAGAGGAGAAAACTGAGAAATATTCATTCAATCTATCATTCACTCATTAAACTAAAAAGACTCATGAAAAAATTATCACTTGGAACACAAGGCTTGTTTGCCTCACAGATAGGCTTGGGCTGTATGGGAATGTCAGAATTTTATGGTGAAGCAGATGAAACCGAATCGCTTCGTACGCTTCATCGAGCATTGGAAATTGGCGTAAATTTTTGGGACACCTCAGACGTTTATGGTCCACTTACCAATGAAGTTTTATTGAGTAAAATCCTGAAAGATAGACGAAATGAAGTTGTTTTGGCGACAAAATTTGGTATTGTGCGTGACCCTAATAATCCTTCTGTCAGAGGGTTTAGTGGTACGCCAGAATACTGCCAGAAATCTTGTGAAGCAAGCCTAAAACGCCTTGGAATAGACGTGATAGACCTTTATTACCTCCATAGAGTTGACCCAAATACTCCCATTGAAGAGACTGTTGGGGCAATGGCAGATTTAGTGAAACAAGGCAAAGTTCGTTATTTGGGACTTTCAGAAGCCTCTGCCCAGACCCTCAGAAAAGCTAATGCTGTACATCCAATCTCAGCTTTGCAGACGGAATATTCGTTGTGGTCACGGGATGTGGAGGAAGAAATTATACCTACTTGTCGTGAATTAGGCATCGGTTTTGTGCCGTATAGTCCACTCAGTAGAGGTTTTCTTTCTGGTGAAATCAAGTCTATGGATGATTTTGCACCCAATGATTTTCGTAGAATTTCGCCACGTTTTCAAGGAGAAAATTTTCAGAAAAACTTAGATTTGGTTGAAAAAATCAAGCATTTAGCCAATGAAAAAAACTGCACGCCTTCGCAGTTAGCTTTGGCTTGGGTATCAGCTCAGGGCGAAGATATGTTCCCGATTCCAGGCACAAAGCGAGTGAAATATTTGGAAGAAAACGCAGCTTCTACGGAGATAAAATTGTCGGTAGAAGATTTAGCCGCAATAGAAAAAATATCTCCTAAAGGTATGGTTTCGGGCGAGCGTTACGGAGAAATGGGAATGAAATTTGTGAATTTGTAGGCAGGTTGAAGTGAAAATAAGTTATCAAATCTATACATCCACATAGTTTCAAATTCCAAAATCGTACCTTTGCTTCATGAAAAACAATCAACAAAGCTCTGAAATTCTTTCAAAATTGGGCATTGAAGCATTAAATCCAATGCAGGAAACTGCTCAGAAAGCAATTTTGGAAGATAAAACTGTATTCTTAATTGCTCCGACTGGTTCTGGAAAAACCCTTGCTTTTCTGATGCCTTTGCTTCAGTTACTTGACCCCAACACGAATCAGGTTCAATGTTTGATTCTTACGCCTTCACGAGAATTGGCGATGCAGATAGAGCAAGTTTGGAAGAAAATGGGAACTGGATTAAAAGTAAATGTTTGTTACGGTGGGCATTCTATGGCTACCGAAATTCAGAATTTGAGTACGCCGCCTGCTTTATTGGTAGGAACGCCTGGTAGAATTTTCGACCATATTACTCGTAAAACGTTTGATTTAGACAGTATAAAAACCATTATTTTTGATGAATTCGATAAGGCATTAGACTTGGGTTTTCACGACCAAATGTCGTACATCATGGGTGGTTTGCAGAGCCTTGAGAAGCGAGTGTTGGTTTCGGCAACTTATGGTATAAAAATTCCCGAATTTGTGGGCTTGGCTTCTCCTACAACTTTGAATTTTACCCCAGAAAATGAAGTAAAAACTGGGCTACAAATGAAACTGGTTTTTTCAGAAGAGAAAGATAAAATTAATACTTTGTTTGACCTCATTTGTTCCTTGAATTCGGAGGCTGCTTTGATTTTTTGTAACCACCGAGATGCAGCAGAACGGACTTCAGAATTATTGAATGAAATGGGTATTTATGCCACTTTTTATCATGGAGGAATGGATCAAGATGACCGAGAAAGAGCCTTGATTTTATTCAGAAATGGAAGTGTTAATTACCTGATTACGACAGACTTAGCAGCAAGAGGGTTGGACATTCCAGAAATGAAACACGTGATTCATTATCATTTGCCCTTGCAAGAACATGAGTTCGTACACAGGAATGGAAGAACCGCCCGTATGCACGCATCGGGTACATCTTACTTGATTTTTTATAGGAACGAACCCCAACCAAAGTACGTAGATAATTCCTTAGAAACCTTATCGGTCCAAAGCAATAATCCATTGCCCAATCCTCCCGAATTTGTAACAATTTATATCAGTGGAGGGAAGAAAAACAAATTGAATAAAATTGATATTGTAGGTTTTTTCTCACAGAAGGGGAAACTCGAAAAAGGAGATTTAGGCTTGATTGAAGTGAAAGATTTTACCTCTTTTGCAGCCGTAAAACGAGAGAAATTCAAGCAACTTTTAGCCCAAATCAAAGATGAAAAAATGAAAGGCAAAAAGTATAAAATTGAGTTGGCTCGGTAGGGGATGAAAAATTATGATATGGCTTACTAAGTCGTAGAGATAATATTGGTAAATTTGAAAAAATAAAATAATAATGTCATGAATACTTTAATCATAGAACCCAATTCAAAAGGAGACTACCAACTTTTTGTTAGTTTGGCAAAACGACTTAATGTTACATTTAGGGAGGAAAAACCAAAGACAAGAACTCAAAAAGGGAAAGATGAAGAAGTTTTTTTTGCTTTGGCTGGTAGTTTTGATTTGCCAGAAACAAGCGATGAGATAGTCCAAATCATTGAAAATTCACGTACAAATAAAGAGATTGATATTTCATGGGCAAAATAAAATACTTATTAGATTCAAATATCTGCATCCATTTTATGAAAAATGATAGAAAGGTTGTCGAAAAATCAAAAATGTAGGTTTTGAAAATTGTTATCTCTCAGAAATAACAATTTTAGAGCTACTTTATGGGGTAGCAAATAGCGAATCGACTAAGAAATCTGATAATATGAAACGATTACAACAATTTGAAGAAAGTTTCAAAAGTACGGGTTCTACCAATTCGTCCAATTTTTAAAATATTCTCTGATGAAAAGACTCGTTTAAGAAAATTAGGAACTCCCATAAGCGACTTTGATTTGCTAATTGGTTCTACAGCTCTTGCAAACAATTTAGTTATGGCTTCTCGAAATGTTAAAGAAATGGATAGAATCAATGGTTTGAAATTAGAAAACTGGATTGACTGATTCTGAATATCTTTTGTCTTTGTCAGTTACCCGACATTCTAATTCCAGTCTTTCACTACTTTTGCTTCGCAAACTCGCAGACTTTATGAGGCAAAATTTATGAAACACTATATACTTCTTCTTCTACTTTTTGGTATTTCGCTTGGACTGAAAGCCCAAGTTATTTCGGGTCAAATTTTTGATGCTCGTTCAAAAGAGCCTTTGCCTTTTGTTTCTGTTACGATAAAAAACACGACAAAAGGAACGTCTTCCAGAGAAGACGGAAGTTTCTCGATTAATGTTCCAAGCAGAGATACTGAATTGATTTTCAGTTCATTAGGGTATTTCCCCAAAGTCTTGAAAGCCTCTAAAGTAAGTGAAGTTTATTTGGAAGAAAAGGATAATCAACTCAGCGAAATTACGGTTCATTACATCAATCCAGCCCACAGAATTATTGATGCAGCTATCAAAAATAAACCTCTCAATGACCCAGAACAGTTGCCTTCTTTCCGATACGAAGTTTATCATAAAAGTATAGTTACTGCAGATATAGACTCATTGAACCCCAATAAAAAGCTCGGTAAAATTCTTCAAAATAGCGATTTGTTTGTCAATGAGAGCTATGCTACTCGCCAGTTTATTCGCCCGAATCTGAGTAAAGAAATTATTACGGCTTCTCGTACTTCTGGCACAAAAAGTACACTTTTTACCAGCTTAACACCACTACTTCAACAGTTCGGATTTTACAGAGATTTCATTCAATTTCAAGGCAGACAGCTTCAAGAGCAACTTATTTATGTAAATCCACTTGCAGCAGGGGCAACTAATCGCTACGATTTTGCTTTGATGGACACACTCATTGTTCAACCTGGCGACAGCACTTTTGTGATAGAATACGAGCCAATGAAAAACTCAAATTTTGAAGGACTCAAAGGCGTTTTGCATATTCATTCAGGAGATTTTGCCTTGCAATACGTTGAAGCCGAACCTGCAGAAATTTCTTCTTTACATTTTAGATTAGAACAGATTTATGAAAAAATAGACGAAAAAAGATGGTTTCCAACTGATATTTCGGCAGAATGGCTTTTGTCTGAATTTAAAATTGGAGGGCAAAGGTTGAGATTTAACATTAGAAGTTCTATCAAAAATATTGAGCTAAATGTTCCAATTTCTGTAACTGATTTTGATGAAAATGCCCTCGAAATTAAACCAGATGCGGTGTATCAAGATGAAAATTTTTGGAAAACACATCGTTCAGATTCACTTTCGATGAGAGAAAAAAACACGTACCTCTACCATAAGTCAATGTCTTTGGCAAAGAAATTTAAGCAAACCCTTGTTCTGAATGCCTCAGAATGGTTTGTGTCTGGTGTTGTGCCATTGAGTCGTCATTTGGATTTGTCGATTCAAAATCTTTTTGATGCCAATACTTACGAAGGTATCAGACCAACGATTAATATTCTGACGAATGAAAACTTCTCGAAATTTGTCCGTTTTGATGTAAAAGCAGGTTATGGTTTCAATGATAGAGCTTTTAAATATGAAGGTAGAGTAAGATTTAACCTCAATGAAAAATCAAAAATGAAATTGAGTTTGCAGTACCGAAGTGACATTTCTGAGCCTGGTAATGTGCAGTATTTTATCTGGAATTCGCCCCAAATTCCTTACGAATTAATCCGAACTTTCCAGATTGCCAAAGCCGATAGTCTTAGCCAATTCAAGGCAGAACTCAACTTTAGGGCTTTGCGGTATGCCACTTTTTCAGTTTCATTCACCGACGAAACTCGCAAACCAACCTACAATTATACTTATCACAATCCCATGCACGACCCCAGAAATGAGCTTATGAATGACTTTCGTACTTCTGAAATAGGGCTTGGGTTTCGCTATGCTTTTGGCGAACAATTCTCGCAAGTGGGACGTGGTTCTATCATTACAGCAATTCCTTCGCCTACTTTCGCTTTACATTTGGCTCAGGGCATTTTGTATTTTCCAGAAGGAAAAACGTCTTATACCAAGGTAAATGCACGTTTGGAATACAATATCAAAACGCCATCTTTAGGAGAAACATTTGTTAACCTGACGGCTGGAAAAACTTGGGGAGAAGTCCCATATCCGTACCTGTACAATGGGCGAGGAGGGAAGGTTGAAGAGGGAAATTTGATTTGGATAGCTAACCATTTTAATACGATGGGCTTATACGAATTCACGTCTGACCAGTACGCCAATTTATTTCTTACCCATAGCTTTGGTAGCTTGTTGTCTAAACCTAAAACAAAATGGTTTCGCCCAGATGTGTCTGTTTTTCAGGGAGTTGCAATTGGAAGTTTGACCAATGACCGACAAGCTCATACAGGAATTGAATTCAAAACATTAGAAAAAGGATATTTGGAATCAGGAATGATGATTGACAATATTTACCGCCAGAGGTTCTTGAAATTGTTTTATGTAGGAGCAGGAATTGGTGTTTTCAGAAGATGGGGAGCGAATGAATTAGCCCAAAGCCAAGACAACTGGGCATATCGTTTGGTCTGGAATGTGAGATTTTGAGGGTAGGATTAAAACAAAGTAGCAAACCATTTAGAGAAAGTTGTTAAACCTAATATTATCATTGACACCAAGAAAACGAGAGCCAACAAGAGTAAATAGCTATTTAATTTATCTACCCATGTTTTCGTTTCAGTCGTGTCGTCTATTTCAACATTATTTTTGTGAATCAGACGAGTTTTCTCTACATGAATAAAATTAACATCACTTTTCTCATTGAACCAAACGGTTTCGTACTCAAACAAATGAGTGTCGTATGGTATTTCTTTTTCTTCAAACTCTTCAGCAACTTCTAAGATTCTACTTGCAAAAAGAAGCAAGCCACTTTTATTGGCTTTGATATATCATTCGCTTAAATCTCCATAAGAAAAAAAGCCCAAAGTTGCCTCATTTTCATTAATTGTAGCTTTTATGTTTTCGGAAATGACTTTTATTTCTTCACTTTTCATGGAGAAGATTTTTTACTGATTAATCACAACTTCTGAGGTACGGATGGTATTACTACGGTTTTTGGCTCGGTCTTTTATCGTGATTTCAAAAAGAAGGGTGTCTTGTTTGTAGGCTCTCTTGCGGACGAAGATATTTTCGGGCAATAATTTCATCTCACCTCCAGCAGCACTGAATCCAAATAATGCGTGTTCAAAATTGATTGAATAATCTAATGTACCTTCTATCGGACCACGGCGTTGGTCTGGCTTCAATAAAAAATTTAGATATAATTTCGTGAAAGCATCTGGAGCAGAAATTTCCTTGAAAACGCCCCTGTACTTGTAAAATGGCTTGAATTCAAAATTTACATCATCGGCACTTGGTGTTTTTCCTTGTGGCAGGATTACGCCCAAATCTCCATCGCCATCTTGAAAATCAATTGAAATAACTACTGAATCTCTGATGGATTTACCCAAAAGTCCTTCACTTTCTACCCTGAATCGGTTCAGGTTTTTGAAAGTGATAGCAGGTACTACGTTAAATTCTGGTTCACCCACACAACTTGTCAGCAGAGAAACCGTACTTGAAAATGCGAAAAATATGTAAAGAATTCGTTTCATGAATTTGAATATTTGTATTACGTGAACGATTTTAAGAATCGTTTTGCATCATATTATTAACCAATTTCGGGCAATTTTATTGCTAACTTTGCTGGATAAAATTGTTTTCAGATGCAAAATACAGCAAAGGATTTAAAAAATAACGTTTTACGATTAAAGGAAGAAAATTTTGAAGATTTAGCCCTGCAAGTTTTTCGTTTTCAGGCTGAAAATTGTCGGGTTTATCGGCAATATTTATCTTATCTCAACATCAATCCACAAGAAGTTAAAACGCTATCACAAATTCGTTTTTTGCCAATTGAATTTTTTAAATCTCATGATGTACTTTCTGGAAATGTTTCGCCCAAAACTATTTTTGAAAGTAGTGGTACAACAGGCTCAAACACAAGCCGACACCAAGTGGCTGATCCTGATTTTTATTTAGAGATTAGTCAACAAATATTTGAAAATTTTTATGGGCAATTGTCTGACTATCAGATATTTGCTTTATTGCCTTCGTATCTGGAACGGCAAAATTCTTCTTTGGTTTACATGGTTGACCATTTTATCAGAGCAACAAAATCTCCTGATTCTGGATTTTTTTTAAACGACTACAAAGCTCTACTTGATTCCCTGAGAAAGGCTTCTAAAAATAGAAACTCCAAAACCAAAATTTTGTTAATTGGTGTAACTTTTGCCCTACTGGATTTAGCAGAATCTGGGCATGATTTGACTTTTTTACAGAAAATTCCTAACTTGATTATTATGGAAACTGGAGGTATGAAAGGTCGCCGAAAAGAATTACTTAGAGAAGAAGTTCATGAAATCTTGACGGGGGCTTTTGGGGTAACAAAAATCCATTCAGAATATGGCATGACTGAGCTACTTTCGCAAGGATATTCAATGGGAGAGGGTGTTTTTGAATTACCGCCTTCTATGAAAATTTTTCTTAGGGATGTCAATGACCCTTTTTCTTCACCACATACACAAACCCGCTCAGGAGGGCTGAATGTCATAGATTTAGCCAATATAGATTCTTGTAGTTTTATCGAAACCAAAGATTTAGGGTATTTTACAGCAAATAATAAATTCAAAATCATCGGGCGGTTCGACAATTCAGACATTCGAGGCTGCAATTTAATGGTCTGAAACGTATAGACATAATCACTATTGTTTTTGAAAAAAATGGCGTAGTTTTTGCTATTTGTTTTGATGATTATTTATCAAGACCGTCATTTTAATAGATGTCAAAGCACTAAAAAAAAACATTATGTACAAATTCGCCAATTCTTCTTCTGAAAAATTTAAAAATCGTCGTTTCAGTAAAATGCTTGCCGTTTTGGTAGCGTTTTCTTTATTCATTGAAGGTTGTAAACCCAAACAAGATTCAATCGAAACTGATCCTACTCCGACAGGAAAAGTTAATCCTGTTGATGCAATTTCATCTGACTTAGCGTCTAAATGGGCAGAAATGACCATGAAGATGACTCGAACAACGTCGGGCTACACGCCTCCAGTTGCTTCTCGTGCGTATGGTCTTGCGGGACTCACCATGTACGAATCCGTTGTGAACGGAATGCCCGAAAGTCAATCTTTGGCTGGGCAGTTAAGCACTTTACCAACTTTACCAAAAACAGAAGCTGGTAAAACCTACAACTGGGCTTTGGCAATGAATGCTGCGGAGGCTACAATGCTGAGAGGTTTATATGCAACAACAGCAAAAGAAGCCGCACGGAACAAAGTAACAATTGATTCTTTGGAAACCGTCTTGATTCAGGCATATAAGTCTTCTTCTACGCAAGAAGAAACAGAACGTTCTCAGAAATACGGTTCAGAATTAGCAACGGCAATTTTTGAATGGGCAAAAACTGATGGTGGACACGAAGGCTATCTTCGTAATTTTCCAGCAAGTTATGTAGTTCCAGTTTTTCCAGGCAGTTGGGAACCTACTGAAAATGGACAAAAAATTCCGATGCAACCAACTTGGGGCAATAACAGAACTTTTGTTCCAGCGAATCAGGGAATGGCTTTGCCAGAACCAATCAAGTTTTCTTCGGAACTGACTTCGCAATATTTTGCTCAGTATTTAGAAGTTTATTCATTAAACAAAGCACTTTCGCAAGATCAAAAAGATGCTGCCGTTTGGTGGGCAGACGACCCCGCAAAAACATTTACCCCTCCTGGGCATTCATATTCAATTGCTAATATTGCCGTAAAAACTTCAAAAGTAGGTCTCGGAAAAGCCGCAGAGGCTTTCGCCAGAACTGGTATAGCCGTAAATGATGCTTTTATTAATTGTTGGAAATGTAAGTACAAGTATAATAATGAACGACCTTACACGATGGTTCGTAGAAACATTGACCCAAATTGGAAGCCTTTCTGGCCCGCACCGCCATTCCCAGGTTTTGTTTCTGGACACTCGACCCAATCTACCGCAACAGCAGAAGTACTAACTAATATGTTTGGAAGCGATTTTAAATTTGTTGATAATTCTCACGTGGGTAGAGCAAAAGACGAAGCCAGAAATGTAGAATTCAAAGCTCGTACTTTTGATAGTTTTTATGAATTTGCAGAAGAATCTGGTCTTTCAAGAATCTACGGGGGTATTCATACTCGCCAAGACAATGAAGTCGGACAAAAAGAAGGACGTAAAATCGGACGTAATGTAAATGCGTTGAAGTTTAAGAAATAGATATCCTCTTGTCGAAACGTCGCACCGCCCCAGAGGAGGAATTAAGATACGGGAAAAAGCTCAGAATCCATTTTGAATTCTGAGCTTTTTTTGTGAATCAATTCCCCTTCGGGGGTAGGGGACTTTCCTTTGGCATACTATTTGTCTTTCCTTCATTATCATATCCCACAAAGCTCTCTATCTTTTACGAATATCGAACATCAAAAATCGATTAACAAACCATGCTTTTAAAACCAAACTTTATCTTAAAAATAGGGCTTTTACTACTACTTTTTGCTGGGCTGTCTGGTATAGTCTCAGCCCAAGATTTAATGCTAAAAGGGTTGAATCCTAATTATTCTCAGACGGGAACATTGGTAGGTAAATTAGGCTATAACCTCAATATTTCTTCTATCTCGTCTTTGCCAGAAACTGTCAATAACAAAGAATTTTCTGGAGAAAGATTGCATCTTGTAGGGCAAATAATGCTGATTCAGAAAGTAGCAAAAGGTACGAGTATAGGCTTGGGTTATGGCTATGGATTACATAATATTTTTGGAATAAAAGAAACTGAAAATCGCTATTTAGGGCAAACTTCTTTCCAACATAATTTTGGTAAACTGTCTGTAAATCATAGACTTAGGTATGAGTATCGTACGCCTGTAAATCAAAATACGGGGATCGCAGACAATGCTTCAATACTTCGGTATCAGACCTTTCTTACATTCCCGTTGTACAATCCGAAAGAACGTAAAACAGGTTTTTATCTATCAGCTTCCAACGAAGCATTTTGGTACTTGAAAGGTGCAACAAACGGTCCAGTGAGTTCGAGAAATGGGTATTTCCCTGTCATGAATACTTCTGAAGATTGGGTGCATTTAGCGGGTGGCTACAATGCGGGAAAAACTCGTGTAGAATTAGGTTACTGTTTTCAATCTTTAATAAGAAATAAACAATTAGATATGCGTTATTTGAGTTTGGCTCAGGTAAGTATTTTCGTGAATCTCAACTGGGATGATGTACAATCTTGGTGGTATTTGTAGCCCCCTACCTCCCGAAAGGGGAATGAAGTCACGAAATAAAAAAGCTCAGAATTCAAGATGGATTTTGAGCTTTTTTTTGTGAATAATACTCCTCTCCGAAACGATACAATATTTCGATTATCAAATATTTTGCATCTTAAAAAAATCCTATTCTCTCAAATAGCCTGTATTCACATTTTCTTTACATGAAATCTTCGTATCTTTGTGTTAAAATCAAAAACATTTTGACTTATCTATCAAATTTCCGTCATAAAAATCGGGGGCATAATTTTGTAGGTAACGAATCAATTTTCAATGGAACAAGCACAAGAACCTGTACAGGAACAATTTCAAAATCATAAAGCTGGCTTTATTAGTATCGTTGGTAAGCCCAATGTAGGCAAGTCAACGTTGATGAATATTTTAGTTGGCGAACGCCTCAGTATTATCACATCAAAGGCACAGACTACCCGTCACCGTATCATGGGAATCCTCAACGGAAAACATAATGGTACTGATTTTCAGTTAGTTTACTCTGATACCCCAGGAATTATTTTACCAAAATATGAGTTACATAAATCCATGATGACCTTCGTTCATGCTTCTTTGGAAGATGCCGATGTCATCCTTTTTGTAACAGATATTTTTGAACAATACGACGAAGAAGAAGTAATTCAGAAATTAGCTCGGATAGACCACGTACCAGTTTTATTGTTGATTAATAAAATTGATTTAGCAACCGAAGAGCAAGTTGAGGAGAAAATCAAACATTGGAGAGAGCGTTTTCCGACCCAAGCAATTATTCCAATTTCGGCATTAGAACAGAAAAATATTGGTCCAGTTTTCGATGAAATTATCGAAAAAATGCCATTTCACCCTCCATATTACGACAAAGCAGAACTGACCGACAAACCAGAAAGATTCTTTGCCGCCGAGATGCTTAGAGAAAAGATTTTCTTGAATTACAAAAAAGAAGTTCCTTATTCTTGTGAAGTAGTAGTTGTGGGTTTCAAAGAAGATGAAAAAATCATTAAAATCTCTGCCGAAATTTATGTAGAACGAGTTACCCAAAGAGCCATTTTGTTGGGACATAAAGGCGAGTCAATCAAGAAAACTGGTATCATGGCAAGAGAAGCCATGGAAGAGTTTTTTGG
>JAAFJL010000053.1 GCA_013298865.1 Cytophagales bacterium
TCTCCAAAAAGCCAGTCCAACAGAAGGTATATTTTTTGAACCCACAGGCGGAAAAGTCAAAATTTCATGTAGTGACGACAAAGGGCGAAATACCAATATTTGGGTGACTGTGAGGCGAGAATGAAGTGAGGTAATCACAATGCTAAATTTTTTCTATCCCCAAAAACCCACAATATACCTGTGGGAAAAATAAAATGGTATGAAAAAGTGTAACAAATACCCAAAAAATGGTATCAAAAAATGTAAAAAATACCAAATAAATGGTATAAAAAAGTGTAAAATAGAATTTATAACAACCATAAATCATGTATAAATATCAGCAGGGAACGGGAATTAAATAAGTTGTCAAAGTACAAGGGTAAATCTCTAATTCTGAAAAGCAATTCCCTTCCCAACACCCACCGTTTCCCTGTACATCTGAGGCGAAACATCGGCATTTGTTTTGAAAAATCTACTAAAATAATGCTCATCATCGTAGCCCAATTCGTAGGCAATTTCTTTCACAGATTTATTGGTGAGGTACAATTCTCGCTTGGCTTCAATCACTATTCGCTCTGAAATCAATGCTGTTAGCGTTTTATTGAAATGCGTTTTTGTGATTTTGGCTAAGGCTTTTGGAGAGATATTCAGGGCATCGGCATAATCACTGGCTGAATGTTTGGTTTTGAAGTCTTTTTCGATAGAATCCTTCAAATTTTGCAGTATGAAGGGTTCTTTGAGGTCTGCCATTGCCCGTTTTGCTTCTGGTTGTTGCTCAGTTTTGAGGCGAGAAGCCGTTATGAGAAATATTTTCAAATACGAAACCAATAATTCGTATTGAGCCAAAGCCTGATTTTGCATCTCTGTTTTCATCTGTTCCAACAACATCTTGAAGGTAGAAGCACTCACTTCATCCACCTGAGTATGAGGCGGTTCGTAGATATTATTGAACAGCACGCCGTTACAAGCCACCTCTTTTTGGTGCATATGAATACAATAAAAATCTGGATGAAATTGAATCACAATTCCTTCTAAATTTTCCACCGTAGCAAACATAAATGGTTGGTAGGGTGAAAAAGCAAACAACGAATTTTCAGAAAAATCATATTCCGAAAAATCAGCTTTGACTTTGCCGCTTCCTTTGGTTATCCAAATCAGAGAATAATAATTGTTTCTTTGAATATGGTCGAAAGCACAGTTACCTTCAAAAGAAAAAATCTTGAAAGCAAGATTTCCATTCTGAGGATTCACTAAGGTAAAAACACTTGGATTCATCTTAATTTTAGTTTGCGTTCGTGTTCTTCAATGGCTAAATCGTTGATACTGGCAAAGCGTTTTTGCATATATCCGTTTTCATCAAATTCCCAAAGTTCGTTGCCATAACTCCGAAACCATTGTCCAGAGTGGTCGTGCCATTCGTATTCAAAACGTACAGCCATGCGGTTTTCACGAAAGCCCCAAAGTTCTTTTTTGAGTTTGTAGTCCAATTCTTTTTCCCATTTTTTGGTCAAAAATTGCTTTACTTCTTCTCGTCCATTAATGAAATCTGTGCGGTTACGCCACTCAGTATCAATCGTATAAGCCAAACTTACCTTTTCGGGGTCTTTGGTATTCCAAGCATCTTCGGCGGCTTGTACTTTTTGTAAGGCAGTTTCCATCGTGAATGGAGGCAGCGGGTGTCTTGGGTTTTCCATGTTTGTTGTTTTAGCTTTGACAAATTTTGAAAATTTGCCAAAGCTAAGTTTTAATTGTGATTAACTACGCTGCCACTAATGGAAAATCAATATCAGTTTTGGCGGTATTGTTGAAATAATTAGTCAGAATATTCAAAGCTACGTGTCCCACAATTTCGCCAACTTGTCCTTCTGTTACACCCGCAGATTTTACATTTTCAAGGTCAGAATCGCTGATTAAACCTTTTTTGCTTACCAAAGCCTGAGCCAATTTCAAAATTGCATCCGTTTTAGCATCCGATGAATTGCCACTTCTTGCAGCATTCAAGGTATTGGCATCCACTTTCACAAGGTTTGCACCGATGTACGTATGAGCCGATAAGCAATAGTCGCAAGCGTTTGCCTGAGCCACCACCAAAGCAATTAACTCGCCAGTTTTTGCTCCGAGTGAACCGCCACCCAACGCTCCGCTAAGATTTAGGTAACTTTCCAAGAAGGCTGGCGAGTTGCCCATCGTTCTCATCATGTTGGGTACCATGCCCAATTTACCCGTAATTGCATTGAATAATTCTTTGGTTTTACCTGTCGCTTCGTCAGGATTTAGAGCTGTTAATCTTGCCATTTTTTTATATGTTTTTTGATTTGTAAATGCTTGTCGTTATTGACAATGCAAAGTTGGCAAGTTCTAAAATCAATTAAATGGAGGATGTACGCAAGGTGATGGACAATTTTTCTTTTCTACTTTTTTATTTCAAAAATCTATTTTAAATTTACAACCAATTAGTTGTATATAGATTTTTAATCAACATGAAAAAGAACAAAATTATTCTTGCCTCCGTGCTTGGCGGAATTGCTCTATTTTTGATAGATGGGGCATTTCAAGCCATTCCAAACTTTGGTATTAGAGCTGTTGAACGTCTGGAAACCAATGACTTAACAACCCAAGCGTTCGACAACCTTCAACATCCAATGGCGTATATCGTAACCGACAAAGTTGTTTCGTTTACAGCTTCTCAGTCCGCACAATTCTATAATTTGGGTAAATTTTTTACCATTGAATTTATCTCAGCTATCTTGATTTCATTTCTATTTGCCGTAGTTTTTTCTAAAATGAAAGGTTATAACTTGAACGAAAAGCTACGAATAACCCTCCTGTTTGCCTTGATAGCATCAATTGCGATACATATTTCTTATTTTAACTGGTGGGGGTTTTCGGCAGTTTATACCATCGGGGTAATTTCAAAAACGATAATCGGCTGGACAGCACTGGCATATATTCAAAATCGTTTCTTTTTTAAAATTGACTAAATCCATTCAGAAATTGAGCAAAGAGATAAAAATTGAGCGGGTTTTTCCAAACAGTATTGAACAAGTCTGGGAAGCACTAACAAGTTCAGAAGCCTTGGCAATTTGGCTTATGCCGAATAACTTTGAGTTGAAGAAAGGGCATAAATTTCAATTTAATGCCCCAAAGCAACTTGGATTTGATGGTATCATACATTGCGAAGTTATTGGTTTTCAAATTCCCAATAAACTTCAATACACTTGGCAAGGCGGACCATTGAAAAAACCAACGATGATTACTTTTGAACTGTCACCGCTTGAAGAAGGTACAAAAATGAAGTTTACACAAAGCGGCTTTGAAGGTTTTATTGGTGGGTATATTGTAAGATTTATTTTAGGACATGGTTGGAAAAATGATATATTTGAGAAACTTAAAGGCTATTTACCCAAATGAATAGAGACCCATTTACAGCTATTGCAGACCCAACGAGAAGGCAGATTATTGGATTTTTAAAAAGCAAACCTCTCACAATCAATCAGATAGCTGATAATTTTCCAACAATTACCCAGCAAGCCATCAGTAAACAAGTGAAGTATTTAGAACAAAGTGGTTTGCTATTAATTGAGCAAATTGGTAGAGAAAGATACTGTTATTTGCAATTGCAGGAGTTGAACGAAGTAAACAATTGGCTACTCGAATACGAAGAATTTTGGAATCAGAAGTTTGATAATTTAGAGAGATATTTAAAAACGAAATCAACTTAGGATTTGTTATTTAGCAAAGAGATTTTCAACCTTAATTGAGGTTAAAAATCTCTTTTATCTTATTGGTAATCAATAAATTATCAAATAATTTTTGACCATGCTCTTTTTCTTGAAATGGTTGTTTCTTGAAGAGTTCTGCGTATTCTATTTCCGTTAAATCACACAGGTCTTCTGATTTTTGTGGGGCAATCTCAGCAATCGTTTTTAGGTAAGAAGTATTAAATTTAAGCTGCTCTTTGTCCACCCAACCAGCTTTTATGAACGACTTAGTTTTTTTATCACAACGGCAAGGATTTTCTTTGTTGATAAGTCCACATTTGTTGTGCATGAAATTGTAAAGTTCTCGCCTGGCTCTCGAAAGTTTTTGTCTGAAATTATCTTTACTTATCTCCAATAAATCTGAGCCAAGGGTGTGTTCAACCCCAAAAATTTCTCCCAAAATATACACCAAACGCTGTTCCCTATCTAAACATAAAAGCATCCCGCTGATACAACCAATTTTAGCATCTTCAATAAATTCTTGCATTTCCGTTTTTTCCAATGCCGACAGTTCATGGTCTTGCATTTGGTCAAGTTCGTGTCCATAATTATCAAAAGTGGTAATGTAGTTTTCCAAACTATGCTTTTTCATTTTCATGAAATGATTAAACGTAATTCGGTAAAGCCAAGTCCTAAAATCGCTCTCTCCTTTAAAATTAGCCAAGTTTGTAATCATTTTTATCAAAACCTCTTGGGTAATATCCTCAGCATCAAAGGGGCTTAATGTGAATTTTAAGGCAATATTATAAATGAAATGCTGGTGTTTTTTCACCAACATTTCAAGAGTCGATTTTGAACCTTCTTTGGCTAACAAAATAAGGTCAGTATCTTCTTTACCATTATATTTTTCCTGAAATGGATTGTTCATTTTTCCGTTGAAAATACTGGTTTGGTCAGATTCATTCTTACTGAATTAAAGTCAATTTTTTCCATAAAAGGCATGATTTCTGGCGTTTTCTCGGCTATTTGCATTGCCTTAGTTTGACTTTCTGGGTTTTCCCAATAGACAATATCTGTCCATAGAGTATCACCAGAAACGGTTAAAGTTCTGCTAATAAATCCATTTTGTTTTTCTAAAAAATCACTTTGCATTTGTTCGGCAGATTTCACAAAATCAGTACTTTGAATACCTTTATTTAGCTTAAATGTAGTTAATTCTACCAATCCTACTGTTTTTTTGTCCATTTGTTTTTGAGTTTCATTTGCTGACTGGTTGCAAGCATTTAATGTCACCATTGTCATTACTGTTAAAATTACACGTTTCATTTTATTGAATTTAAAAGATTAAAACAGTTAGATTCTTGAATTGCAGATGTGTGACAGTTGTGTCATTATAAATTAATCATTGAAGATTAACATAAGGCAATGGACAACTTTCTTTAGAAACAAAAAAGGGGAAAAGCTAAATGCTCATCCCCTTTTTTGCTTGAAAAGATTTTTTACCCATGATACAAAATCTCTTTATCTACTTGGCTCGGTAAAGGTCCTTTCGTGACAAGTTTTAGGGCTGCTAAATTTGCTCCTGCTTTGGCACAAATCTCTGGTGAATTACCTTCTGCCCAGGCTGTCAGGAAACCCGCCCAATAGGCATCTCCTGCTCCTGTAACATCAATTACTTCTATTTTTTTGCCTTCTACTAAAATCCTTTTTGAACCTCCTTCATAGGAAATAATACTTCCTTTTGCACCTAATGTTAAACAGATTAGGTCTGAACCCATACCATGAAAATCTGCCAAAATCTGCTCCTGCGTTACGCTATGCCCATAAATTCGTTCGGCATCGTCTTCACTAAGTTTCACCAAAGCATTGTGCGAACAATACGCTGAAATTATTTGCCAAGCATTTTTTCGGTCTTGCCAAATCTGTGGAGCATAATTGGCATCAATACTTACCCGACATCCCAAAGCATTTGCCCTACGTGCAGCATCTACAATCGTACTTTGTGCGGGTTCTTGGCTGAGGGCAAAACAAGTAGTATGAAAAATGGCAGATTGAGCCAAAATTTCGTCTGAAATATGGGCTGGTTGCAACATTCGGTCGGCAGTACGGTAGGCGATAAAATCGGGCGTTCCAGTAGCACGAGAAACTACTACAATACTGGTTGGTTGAATTTCATCAACGGCAACGAGACTGACATCAATTCCTGTTTTGGCAACTTCTTGGGTAAGGAATTTTCCTAAATTGTCATTTCCAACACAGGAAATTAAGGCAACTGAATTGCCAAGCCGAGCCATATTGGCAGCCATATTGGCAGGGCTTCCACCCTGAAATCTCTGAAAATCAGTAGTTTGCAAAATACTCTCAGCGATTTCTGTGCCTATTAAATCAACTAAAAGTTCTCCGACTGAGAGTAGTGTATATTTTTTCATGAAAGATAAAAATGATTATTGGAGTTCTGGTTTTGTAAAGATAAAATTTCAAACCCAGATTTCTAAACTTTCAAGTCGTCAACTATTCTCTGCCCGATAAACCTTTTTATAGGCTGCTCCGTCAACTACGATTTTACCAATGATTTCTCGCATAATTTCCGACGTTCCCCCTGCAATTGTACCTACACGGGCATCACGGTACATTCTACAAATCGGATAGTCTTCGATATACCCATATCCACCGAAAAATTGCAGACAAGTGTCCATTGCTCTTTTGCTAAGTTCTGAGGTAAAAAGTTTTGCCATTGAACATTCTTTCACGACAATATTTCCGTTGATATGTTTCCAACAAGTTGAATACACAAACTCTCTGGCGATGTCAATTTCAGTAGCTAAATCTGCAATTTTGTGACGTATGGCTTGAAATTTAGCAATCGGGCGACCAAATGCTTCTCGCTCATGTAGGTATTGAAGCGTGAGTTCGAGTGCATGAGCAGACCCAGAAACTGCCATTACAGATGCCACAAGGCGTTCTAATTGCAGGCTTTCCATGAGGTAATAAAAACCCGCATTTTCCATTCCGATAAGGTTCTGAACAGGCACTGAGACATTGTCAAAACGAATCTCGGCAGTGTCTGAACTATGCCAACCCATTTTGTTGAGTTTGGTACGGCTGACACCTTCGGCATTCAAATCAACTACGATAAGACTCACTCCGTTTGCCCCTGCTGAGGTATTGGTTTTGCAAGCAAGCGTAATGAAATCGCCATAAGTACCATTTGAAATAAAGTTCTTTGAACCATTAATAATGTAGTTGTCTCCCTCCCGTTTGGCGGTTGACAAGATTGCCGAAACATCCGAACCTGCATTGGGTTCACTGATACCCAAAGAAGCGACTTTTGTGCCGTTAATGGCTGGGACAAGGTATTTTTCCTTCAAAAATGGCGAGCCAATTTTGGCAATATGATTTACTGCCATGTATTGATGCACGCTGACTGCTGTCGAAAACCCGCCCATGGTACTGCGAGCAAGTTCTTCCAAGAAAATTACGGAATACCAAAAATCAGCATTTGTTCCGCCGTATTCTTCGGGATAATTGATGCCGAGATAACCCATTTCGCCCATGAGATTAAAAATTGAAATCGGGATTTGGCGTTGGGTTTCCCAAGTTTCTGCATTGGGAACAACTTCTTTTTCAATGAATTGTCTTACCGACTGGCGAAAAAGATCATGTTCTGAAGTAAAGTACTGAGATTGCATAAATATATTTTGTTTGTTGTTTTGTAAAAGCTAAACAATATTTTTTATGGGTCGGAAAGTATTAGTTCTTAATCAAGATTACAGTGCTTTAACTATCTGTTCTGTACCAAAAGCATTCTTGTTGGTGTTTTTGAGAAAAGCCGATTTAGTAGCCGAATCGGCAACAGAGCAACTTCGTTCTGTTAGCCAGTCATTCCCAATGCCCTCCGTGATACGCCTGCACAGATATGTCTATCTTCCGTACAAAGGCGTGATGCTTTCGAGACAAAATGTGTTCCGAAGGGATTCTGGGCATTGCCAATATTGTGGCAGAACCGAAGATTTGACCCTCGACCATGTGACACCCAAATCTCGTGGAGGAAAAACTTCTTGGGATAATCTCACTACCGCTTGCAGAAAATGTAATTCTCGGAAAGGTGACCTCACGCCAGAAGAAGCCAAAATGCCCCTCAAAGTAAAACCTTACAAACCATCTTTTGTGATGTTCCTCAGAGATTTTTCAGGTTCAATAGAAGAAAGCTGGATTCAGTTTTTGGGTAAAAAAGAAAAGGCATACGTGGAGTGAAATACATTGATAGAATGAGTGAATGATAGAATGAGATATTAGGTGTGATGTCAGTTTAACCCAACATCACATCTCTAAATACCCTATAAAATGCCATAACAATTGCTGGCAATGTAACTGAAAGTATGATTATCCCTACGATAAAAAGGGCTACTAATTTACCTTGGTGCGTAAATGAGTTTTCTTCTGCCTCTTTCCTTAGTTCTGTCATAGATTTTTTTCCTCTGAATTTTATCCAGAGAAAAATGTAACCCATTGTTGCGGTAAAGAAATCCAGAAAAGACTCCATAATAAAACCTATCAAACACAAAACTTAGGGCAGGTTTTATACATTAACTATCTAATTATCAGATAATTACAAACAATCAACTACCTTTCAGCACAATATCGTTATCGCCTGCCCACTGAAATAAATCTTGTTTTTGAATAGCGGCTGCCATTAAATCTGGGAACATATCGGGGGTGCAGGCAAAAACAGGGATTTCGTGTTGTGTAAAAAACTTCGCATTTGCAGCATCATAAGACGGACTTCCGTCGTCGTTGAGTGCCAAAAGACAAATCACTTGCACGCCAGATGCTACCAAAGCGACGGCTCGTTTTCTCATTTCTTCCAAATTCCCGCCTTCGTACAAATCCGTGATGAGTACCAAAATGGTATCGTCTGGTTTTTTGATAATTCCTTGGCAATATTGCAATGCCAAATTGATGTCCGTTCCTCCGCCTAACTGCACACCAAAAAGTATATCCACGGGGTCTTTCAGGTCTTCGGTAAGGTCTGCAACTTGGGTATCAAACACAACCATTTGCGTTTTTACATTGGGTAAAGATGCCATGACTGCCCCAAAAATTCCTGAGTAAACCACGGATGTTCCCATTGAGCCACTTTGGTCGAGACAAAGCACAATATCTTTCAATGAACGCCTTGATTTCCGTCCAAACCCAACCCTAATTTCAGGGATAATTGTCTTATAATCAGGCTGATAGTGTTTTAAATTTTTACGAATCGTGGTATTCCAATCAATCTCATTATAGCGTGGATTATAGTTGCGGACAGACCGATTCAATGCTCCTGTAAGTGCTGCGATGGTCTTTTGTTCTAATTTTGCCATCAATTCTTCTACCACTTTTTCAACGACTCTACGGGCGGTGTCTTTGGTTTTTTCGGGAATCAATTTGCCCAATTCCATTAGCGTTGCCACCAAATGAACATCAGGCGTTGCTTGCTCTAAAATCTCAGGTTCAAGCATCATTTTTCGTTGTAATTCTGGGTGTTTCAAAGCATCGTTTTGCATGACTTTTACCACAGAATTAGGGAAAAAATTACGAATATCCCCCAACCAACGAGCCACACTTGGGCTTGAACCTTCGCTTCCCCCCTGCCCTTTTGGTTGTGAATAATCAAAATTTTGCTTTTTGTCGAAATCATACAAAACCGACAGGGCTTTATCTATCTGAATATCATTTCCAGACAAAGCACAGCCTGTTCCGTCGGCTTCATCGCCGCCAAGGATTAACCGCCATTTTTTTATGTTTTGTTCGTTTTGCATTTTGACTAAAATTGACCACAAAGGCACAAAGAAACACAAAGTTTGAGGACAAAAAATAAAAAAATCTTTGTGTTTCTTTGTGCCTTTGTGGTAATAACTGGTAATAATATTTATTGTAAAATCTACTGTATCGCAATTGCCTTCAAAGCCATCATATCTGCTAAAACCTCCGAATAAACGATTGGAGGCACTTCGCCAAATGCAAAAAGTCGAGAATCCGAAGTTTTATCGGGTTCGTCGTACATATAGCTACCAAATTTAACACTGCCTTTTTTAGCAAACATTAGACTTCCTACTTCGGCATTGTCTTCCAAATAACCCACGCCAATCGAACCAATTTGCATAACCACAGCCGTGATACCCAATTCTGAGAAATCTTTGTAATAACTCGAAATTCCTCCAGCATCAACCACCGAACCTCTGAACCAACCCATTTTTTCTAATTTACTCACAAAAGTATAGCCACTGATTTTTATCCCTGAAAATTCCTCCGAAATTCTCAGGTTTTTATCCTCTGCTTTCAGCAAAACAACGGGTCTTTTTAGTTGTGGAAAAATCGCTTCAATGTTAGCATCATACAAACTGGTATTCCAATATTCTATGCTTTCTGAAGAGAGCGAAATTGGATGAACCATTCCCACAAAAAAGTCTTCCTGAATTTCTATTTCTTCTGAATTTTCATCAATTAATGTTTGGTCTTGCTCGCAACGGAACACAAATTGAAGCTCTCCTTTTGCGTTATATGCACCCCAAATCAGGCGTACTGCGTATGAAAACATGATTGGATTTCCCAAGAAAAACTCCTGCCATCTTTCGGCTGACCATTTGCGTTGAATCACCAAATACTGCTCTAATCGTCCAGATTGCGACTTTACGATGTCCCTAATCTCCTTTGAGATTTCCTTAAATTCCTCTGCCAATTCCTTGCTGATTGCCTTCGGAGGAGATTTCATCAGTTTGTTGTCTTCATTAAAATACGCAATTTTGAAATCGGTATTGATGAAGGCACGATAACTCTCTCCACCCGCCTCAAACTCACGAAACAGTCCATCAAAATCAAAATTAGGAATGATAGAATCCGCCAAATCGTAGGGCGTAATACCCAGTTCTTCGGCAGCAATTGCAAAGGATTCATTGGCAGCAGCACCGATATTTTTGTTCTTGTTTTTGTATTTCCGAGAGAAAAACTCTACTGCCCGCAACGCCTTTGTAGAACCTTGTAATGCGAGAGCTTTTACAGTATATTCAGCCATTTTTCCACGACTGCCTTCGGCAAATTCATTGACTTTTCTTTTCATCAAATCAATAATTTCATCGTCGCCCAAAAGTCCGCCCAAGGTTAGGCAAAATTTGTATTTAGCATCCGCCCCATTGTCGAAATAGGTTTTGATTAATGCCTTCGCAAAACTACCGCTTGATGTTCTGTCAATGCTCATAATCAAAGGTTTCGCTTCAATATCTGTGCGAATATCTTTGGTACGACTCATTCGATAAAACAAGAACTTAATCGTCTCATTATCAATAACTTGATTTGTATTTTCCCAAAAAACATTTGGCAATTTTGATTCGTCCAACCACCATTCCAAGGGCTTTTCTAACTTGCCTCTTTCTTTGGCTTTTTGGACTTTTTGGGTAATTTCTTCTTGTGAAAAAACCGTAGGTAATAACCCTGCAACGCCTTCCAACATGGTGTCACGGGTGTTGTCATCTTTCTCGGAATCAATAGCATTCATCAAAATTTCTTGGGATTTATCAGTACGAATAAGAGACAAAATTAAAGCACCCGTTTGGCGAGCATCAGCTTTTTTCTCTGACAATAATTTCTCTGCATTTGGGATAGCTTTTTCACCCAATTTAGAGAGGGTTACGGCTGCAAGTTCACGTAGTTTCTTGGATTTACTTTTTGTAAAATCCCAGATTCTTACTTCGTATTCTTCAAAATTAGTGGTAGCGAGTATTTTAAAGAATGTTCTATAATACCCATCTGCATAATCATTTGTCTTAGGCTGATTTTTTTCAGCAAAAACAATTGGGAAAAAGCGTTCTTTATAAATTGGGAAAACTTCTGACAAAATCATCACTTTAATATTGAAAGGCAGACAATTTTCAAAAGTATCAACTACCACATCAAAGGCTTTTGGGTCTGATGATTTCGCTAAAACTCCCACTGAATAATATAGCTGACTGCCTCCTCCTTCGTAATTTGGGGCAAATTCACTGTAAATATATTGATTTGCGTAAAATCCAATGCCCTGTTTCATCATTAAGAGTTTCAGGCAGTTCAGAAACATCGTACAATGCTCTTCTAACTTTGAAGCATATTTTTCAGGAAGGTGTTTTCGTAATAAAAATAAGATATTAGCTAAATTACCAGGCTGCATAATATTAGGAATCTTATCTGTAATGAGTTTTTCGTAACGCTCTGCATTCTTTTTCAGTAAAGATTCTACCATATAAATTGACAATTCGTTTAAATAATTTTCCCCTTTTCTAATGGTCAGGAAATCGCCGAATCTGTCATCTGTAAAGGTTTTATCATGAAAAAGCAACAGATTGAACAAAGCAAAGTCATTATCTTTATTGAAAAAAGTAAGCAGTTTTGGAAGGTCTTTTTGGGCTTTTGCTAAAATATAATGTCCAAAATCAGATAGTTCAGTTTCAGAAATATACCATGATTTTGCATTAACATAGTTAATCATACTTTGCAAGAACTGACTTTCATCTAAACCCAATTTTTCTTTTTTCTTGAAAAGAATTTCAAAAGAATTATCCTCCTTGCGAGTCAGCAAATCGTTGACATAATTTTGAAAAAAATGACTTTCAAAGTACACATCATAAGTGCTTGAAGCAGACGGATTATGCCAATATTTCGGAATGGAAATAATTTCCAAAATTCGCTCATCGCACTCATCCCAATTTCTTGGCAATTCCAAAACATTTAGTATGTCTGAAATTCCATAAAATCCATAATTTGGGATGGACGTTTTGGGTAGTGGTTTTGCACCATCGAGAATGTACTCTATCATTTCATCAGCCAATTGCCCAATATTAGGATACCACTGTGATACTGAATAAGCCCCCGTTTTAAACACTTCAATTCTCTCTAATCTTTCTGAATATGTCATAGTATTGTTTTTTGTAGAGACGTTTCATGAAACGTCTTTTTTGAATGATATGGATTTTGAGATAAATTTATTCTTGCAAAACATTTGGTGAGATACCTCTCCGATGTGATACAATATTACAACAAAAAGCCGCCTCGAAATTAATCGAGACGGCTTTTTTATTTCCAGAAATGAAGGAATATTATTTCCTCTTATTTCTTACTATCCATCTTTTTGATAGCTTCTTCACGTGCAACACCTTCCATTTGAGCTTTCAAGGCAGAAAGAGCATCTAAGTCTCCCATTGTTGTTTTCTCAGCCGTTGATGATAATTCTTTCACGTCTTTAGCTGTCTTCTTTTTCTCTTCTGCTACAACTTCGTCCTTAGCGTCATTATAAACCTTTGTGTGAGAAAGAATAATCTTACGCTCGTCTTTAGTGAATTCCGTTACTTTGAAATCCAATTGCTCACCAACTTCAGCTACCGAACCATCTTCTTTCACTAATTGCTTAGGGAAAACAACACCTTCGATACCGTAAGGCAATTCCAATGTAGCTTGCTTTTCGTTTTTAGCAGTAATAGTTGCCTTGTGAACCGAACCAAGTGTAAAGATTGATTCAAAAGTATCCCAAGGATTTTCTTCTAATTGCTTATGACCTAAAGCCAAACGACGATTGTCTGCATCTAATTCTAAAACGATTACATTCAATTTTTCACCAACTTTCACAAATTCAGAAGGGTGTTTTACCTTCTTAGTCCATGATAAATCTGAAACGTGAACTAAACCATCAATACCTTCTTCCAACTCAAGGAACAAACCGAAGTTTGTTAAGTTACGAACTGTACCTGTGTGCTTAGAACCAACTGAATATTTGTCTAACAAATCTTTCTTAGTCCAAGGATCTTCAGTCATTTGCTTGATACCCAATGACATCTTACGCTCTGCACGATCAAGGGTCAATACAACCGCATTGATTTCGTCGTTCACTTTCAAGAAATCTTGTGGGTTACGCAAATGTTGTGACCATGACATCTCAGAAACGTGAATCAAACCTTCAACACCTGGCAATACTTCCAAGAAAGCACCATAGTCTGCTACGTTCACGATTCTACCTTTTACTTTAGAGCCAATCTCAACATCAGCAACAAGAGCCTCCCAAGGATGTGCTTGTAACTGCTTCATACCCAATGAGATACGCTTCTTGTTTTCGTCGAAATCAAGAACAACCACTTGGATTTTTTGGTCGAGTTTAAGCATTTCTTGTGGGTGGCTGATTCTACCCCATGAAATATCTGTGATATGAAGGAGACCATCAACACCACCTAAGTCGATAAACACACCGAAGTTTGTCATGTTCTTGATAACACCTTCAAGGACTTGTCCTTTTTCGAGGTTAGTCAAGATTTGCTGACGTTGTTCTTCAAGGTCTTTCTCAATCAAGACTTTATGCGAAACAACTACGTTATCATTTGCGTGGTTGATTTTCACAACCTTCACTTCCATTTTCTTACCAACAAAAATATCAAAATCACGAATTGGTTTAACATCAATTTGTGAACCTGGTAAGAAAGCCTCAACTCCGTAGATATCCACGATAAGACCTCCTTTAGTACGACGCTTCACGAAACCATCAATAACGATGTCTTGCTCAAGTGCATCTTCGATATTTTTCCAAGCTGTCATTATTTTAGCCAACTTGCGAGATAAAATCAATTGACCAGACTTGTCTTCTTGATTTTCTACATAAACATCAACAACATCCCCAACTTTCAAGTCAGGCATATCACGGAATTCTGTCAATGGCACCATACCGTCAGACTTGAAACCAATGTTCAAGATAACTTCACGGTCTGTGATTCCCACAACACTTCCTTTTACTACATCTTTTTCAGCAATAAGATTTAAAGTACCTTCAATAAGTGCTTCAAGTCTTGCTCTTTCTTCGGTAGAATAACCTCCACCGTAACCTTTTGTACCGACTACGTCCCAGTCGAAATCTGCTAATTGATTAGCCATGTTTGATTGCAATGCCTTGTTTTACATCAACGCTCAGGCAAAATACGTTGAAATTTGAATGAAAAATTATTTAACATTTGGAATACCAAAAAAATTATGTATCTTTTTAGTAACCTTCAAATGGGGTGCAAAGGTACAAAAAAAAATCAGAATGTCCTGATAATGAGGCAGAAATTGTGGTTTTTTGCAAAAATATTACCCCAAAAAGTAGTCAAACACAAAAAACAACACAGCCAAAATAATTTTATCCTTAAAAATGAACACACTAATTCTTAAAACACTGATTGACAGATATTTAGCAAAGCCTAATTCCTGTTTTCTGATTCTATTTTTTTGTCTAATATCAACCTCCTCCAATTTCGGACAAAGTCCTCTGCAGCTAAAACTTACCGAGTTGGCTACGGGTCTTTATCGACCAACGGATATTGCTGCTGCGGGAGATAATAGAATTTTTATTTCCCAGATGGACGGCAAGATTATGATTTATGAAAATGGTGTTGTTTCTCCTACGCCCTTTTTAGATATTTCTGCTAAAATCAAAAGCTCAGAATGGTCTGGGATTTTTGGATTTACGTTTCATCCAAATTTTGCCCAAAATGGCTATCTATATGTGCATTACCTCACGCCTGGGAATGATTATTCCGTTTATTCTCGTTTCACACGCAATGCGAATAACCCAAATTTAGCTGACTCAAATTCGGAAGTAATCATTTATACTGCACCTTATCCTGCCAATGGACATCGTTCGGGGCATATTGCTTTCGGTCCAGACGGATATTTGTACATCATGACGGGTGACGGTGCTTCGGGTGCAGTTCGTGGGGCGATTGGTGACCCAAATGGGAATTCACAAAATTTGCAAAGTGTTTTCGGAAAAATTATCAGAATTGATGTCAATAATGGTTTTCCGTATTCCATTCCTCCAAGCAATCCGTATCTCAGTCCGAACGATGGAATCCCAGATGAAATTTGGGCAAGAGGGCTAAGAAATCCTTGGCGTTGGAGCTTCGACCGACAAACTGGTGACCTCTGGATTGGAGATAATGGTGAAGATGGTTACGAGGAAGTTGATTTTTTGCCAAGCACGTATGGAGCTGGAGCAAACTTTGGCTGGCGTTGTTACGAGGCTACGCATCCATACGTAGGCACGGGCTGCGGTGCAATCTCAACTTTTACTATGCCAATTATTGAGTACCCAGGTTATGACCATAATAATCAGGTTGGAGCTTCGGTCTTGGGTGGATTTGTTTATCGGGGTAATCAGTTTGAGTCTTTAAAAGGCTGGTACGTTTACGGAGATTGGACTTTGGGTAAATTCTGGATACTCAAAAAACAAGCGAATGGTTCTTACCAGAATGTTCTGCAAAATATTACTTTACAAAATGCTGTTTCTTTCGGAGAAGACGCACAAGGAGAGTTATACACGGCTACATTTTTTGATGGAAAATTCTATAAAATTGGACTCAATATTATGGAAACTGTTCAGAGTGGAGATTGGCAAAATCCAAACACTTGGGCTTGCCATTGTATTCCAACTTCAACAGATGAGATTTTGATAAAATCTAACCATCAAGTATCTATTAATCAATCAGTTATTGTAAAGTCTTTAAAAATTGATGGACATCTAAAATACATCAATAATGCCATTGTTTTGATTCAGAATTAAGACTTTACCCTGCTGCAATTTTCTGTTTGATTTCAAAGGTTTTGATGATTGAATTGACAAAATGTTTTTCCCAATAATTGGTATAATAGGGCGTGGCTGATACAGGATAAACTTTGGCATTTACCAAGAAATTAGAAGAAGACGGATGTAAACATTGAGCCATCATTGCACCTAATCTTTCGGGCAAAAAAGTATTCCGTTCAATCATTACAGCATAGCATTCTCGGAGAATTTTGGTTGAAAAATCCGCCGACCATGTTCCTTTCCAATCACCAAAACAGATTTCCAAAATGGGCAGATTGGTCAATTGCTTTGTGTCTATTATGTATTGTTCTTTGTCTGCAATCGACAATAGGGGCAAAAGTGGAACTTGGTCTTTTACTTGAGTTACTTTGAATAAGGCTTTTGCCAAAACAATATTTTGATGACGAACCGCATTCCCGATAAGAGCATTCAATAAAATTGCCGTCTTTTTGCCTTCTAATTTTACCACAAAGTCCTCAGAAACAAAATATTGGAGCGTATTTTCTATGTCTCTTTCCAAATGTTTACTCCAAAACTCAAAAGGTAAAACTTCTATCAAACAAGCCAGCCAATACTGTTGATTTGTACTAAAAATTGCAACATCTGGCGAAGGTTCAAAACCATAATTTGCTAACATGAAATTTACATTCCAGAAATCATCTTCTGTCTCTGGCAAACGAATAATTTTCTGCTCTTTTCCTAATGCCCAAGCTACTACGCCTTTGCCTTTTTCGCTGACAAAATAATTATTTAAAACCTCTTCTGTACGGGCATATTCTTGTGTTTCGGGTACGCCCAAGAGCATTCCCACCGCAACGGTTCTACATTCTTTCTGAGTTTTCTTTTCTTTAGTTTTAAAAGTAAACTCAGATAAAATATTGGCTAAAAATGCCGAATCTGATGCTTGGAAGGTGTTTTTAATACTTTCTAAAAATGCAAATTTATCATTCAGAGATTCTTCTTTCCAAGTACTTTCGAGTAATTCAAGGGCTTTAGTAGGGTTTTCTTTTCTGAGATTGATAAAAAATTCTCGTCTTTCTGCCAATCTTCCTTCCGTCCAGATTTGTTCGTTTTCTGGATTTTGAAAAGTAATTTTATCCGTCTTAAAATTCAATAAATACAACCCTCTTTTGCCTATAACTTTCAGTATTTTTGGGTGAAATTTTTTCGGTAAACTTTCTACCTGATTCAACAAAATGACCAAAGCTCTGGGCGAAACAATTTGCTGATTTTCAATCAGTTTTTCGAGCCAAAGTTCTAATAAATCATTCCTAAAATAGTATTGAATGTCTAAAATTTCATTCAAAATTCCAGACATTTTTGTAGAAGCTGTCGCCAATTGTTCTACTTTTTCTTCTTCAGAAAATTCTCCACTAAAACGCTGGGGTTTTCGACCTGCTTCTTCATAAAGTGAAACCAAAGAAATGGTTCGCAAGAAATGGGTTTCTTTGTCAACACCATTGTTTTCTCCTAAGATTGTACGCAGAGATTCTGGCAATTGGTTTTCATCAAAAGCCATTTTGTCTGTACCAAGCAAGGCAGTATTTATCAGTTTTTCGAGCATTGGATTTATCAAGTGTAATAAGGGCAAAAATTACTTTATTTCATCCGTATTTCCCAATTTGGAGGGTGTTTTGCACGATTTGAAAATTTTTCTGATTATTTTGAAAAATAGTTTAATAATTTTTCAATCATGAAACAATTCATATCCTTTGGGCGTTTTACCTATATCTATCAAGAAAAAGGCTCTGCGAAACAATCGCAAAGCCTTTTTTTATTGTATAATTTTTCATTGAAAACCTACGCTACTATCGCTGTGAATTCTATTTCTACCAAATATTCTGGGGCGACTAATTTACTAATTTCATAAATTCCAGTGGTTGGTTTTATCTCTGAAAAATATCCTCCGTGTGCTTTTGCGATTTCGTCAAACTTTGTAATATCTGTTGTAAAGATTCGAGTTCTCACTACGTCTTTCATGCCAGCACCCGCTTCTTCTAAAACTTTTTCGATTCTCTCTAAAATATTTTGAGTCTGAGCGTAGGCATCATCTGCTTTTACTTTTTCGCCATCCACAATAGCTACTGTACCCGAAACTTCTATAATATTCCCGATACGCACTGCACGGCAATATCCCATTTTAGGTTCCCAAGGAGAACCCGTAGTAATGTTTTGTCTTGACATTTTTGAGTTGTTAAAGTTGGAATTACAAAATTACGAAGGCAGGTCGAAAAAGGGAGAATGAGAGAGGGAGATTTTTTGGAGTACAAAAAACTGTGTAAGCTAAACCTATAAGGTTTTTGAAACCTTATAGATTTGATAATCAAACACTTATACCTAAAACTTAGGACAAGCAATCTCTTTTTTGTTTCTGTGATTACGAGGCTGAGGATACAAAATATCCGAGAATGTATAAGAAAGTGAAATCTCATGAGCTCCACCTGTTGAACCTAAAGATGAAATGGTAGCATCATAACTATAACCGATAGAAAAATTATCTTGACGATAGCCCAACAATATAATGGCTGCATCATGACTGATAATTTTCTCGCCATTTTTTGTATAAGTCTTCAATGGAATGCCTCTGTACCATGCCCCTAAAACTAAAGGTGCGTAAGTCAAATAAAGTCCTGCGTCTAATTGATCAAATTCTCCTTGACGTTTGTAATGAATTGCTGGCGTAAGACTTTTCTCACGGTCGATGGCATCACCGAGGTTATTGCCAATCAAATAATCAGCCAACGGAATACGATACCCTGCCTGAATTCCAACTTTCATTGGCAAACGAGCGTCCTTGTCATTAAATGATTGATTCGGTTGATTTAAGTGATGTACCGAAACCCCCGCCCAAAATTTATCTGAATAAACCATTGCCCCCGTCGAGAAATCCGCATAGTTTAATCTCGGTGTTGTACCATTACTAACAATCGGGTCAATTGAAGATGAAAGTGGCGGGTAAGCTCCCGTTGTAAGGTACTGACGAATTTGTTCACCAAAAGTATAATCACCAAAATCAATGCCTCTGCTCACGTACGAACCTTGTACACCCAAGTTGGCAGAAATTTCATCATTGATTTTGAGATGATAAGAATAAATTGCTGCAATATCAGTAGTAACAAGATTAGAAAACTGACGGTCATTGGTCAATAATAAACCTAAACCACTATTAAAACGTTGTGAAAATAAATCTGCCGAAGCTGAATAGGTTACAAAATTGGCACTCAATGAAGGCCATTGATTACGATAATTCATTGTAACACGGGGCATCATGGCTGTACCCGCAAAGGCAGGGTTCAGGTATAATGGAGCTGCATAAAATTGAGAAAATTGTGGGTCTTGTGCCTGTGCCAAGAAACCACTGAAAATAAATACTATGAAAACGATACCTTTTTTCAACATTGAATTAGGGTCTTTTTGAAAAGACTTTTATTGTTATTTGAGCTTTAATTGAAAATCAAAATATTTTTAAGTATTTGATTATCAATGTATTGCAAATTATTTTTTAAGATTATGAAGCTATTTTGTTGTTCTAAAATCAACTTATTTCCACCTAAATTTAATGTAAATCTTTTTCAAGAATTTAGATAATTTTTGTGGTTTGAAAATTGTCTGTACATTAGAGGTTCTGGCGTACAAGAATTCAAGATTAATTTCGTTGTTTGTATGCTGAAATAAACCCTTCTAAGCGATTTTAGTTTAGATTTTAAGAGCAAAACTCGTGCCATGTGTAGCTTATAAATTTGTTCTTGAAACATATTCACCACAACCATTCAAACGTTTTTTACGTAAAGCATAGTATGAAGTAACACAAAATGAGGAAGATTAGTGAGAAATATTGGTATTTTTTACTCTTAGGAGTATTTTTCATCCTGTTTTTAGGGAATGGACAGCAAACTTATGCCCAAGCAAACCTTGAAGTTCAGAAGCCTTGTATCTTTTTGTGTTCAGATACTACATCGGCAACTGTCTTGCGTGACACCCTTCCGCCCGTAGGTACAACCGAATGGGAATGGAATTTTGGTGGACCACCTCCCAATAAAATCACAAAAGAAGGTCGTGTTTCTAATCTCTTCAAAGCTGCCCAGTCTTATACAATTACATTGATTAGAACAGTCAATGGCGTAAAGCAAGCCCCTGTAACACAGATAGTTAAGATTGACCAAATGACAAATATCTATTTGGGAAAAACACAAGAAATACAAGATACTATCATTTGTAAAGGACAATCTTTGCAACTTAATCCGTTTCATACAGCCGCAAAACCGCCCATTCCTACCCTCAAATATTTATGGTCTCCTGGGGGGCAACGAACGCAAACTATCCAAGTTGACTCTGCGGGTTGTTATTCTGTCGAAGTTGTTGATTCTTTAACGGGCTGTTATTCGCAAGCAAAAATGCGTGTAGAGGTTTGTATTGTTCCGCCAAAACCTCCTGCAAATCCTAATAACTTTTGGTATTTTGGTAGTAATGCAGGGATAAAGTTTCCAGGAAACGCAAGTAGTACAGGTGGTGGAACTCCTTCTCCTACGCCAAATCCGACTCCTACCCCAAACCCAACGCCTACACCAACGCCACCAACACCTTCAACTGTAGATTTAAAGGGAAAAATTAATACTGTCGAAGGTGTTTCGGGTGTGACAGACGCAAAGGGTAATCTTCTTTTTTATACAGATGGAATAAAAGTCTATGACAAAGACGGGAAACTTCTGCCTTTCCTTTTCCCAAAAACAAAAGGTGATACCGTTTTGGGTGGAAGCAAAACTTCTACACAATCTGCCGTGATTGTGCCAGAACCTGTTTGCCAAAGCTGTGACCCTGTACGATATTATGTTTTCACGACTCAGGATATTAATGGTACAAAAAAGTTAACATACAGTATCATAGATGTTCGTGAAAATGGTGGAAAAGGGGCAATCGTTAAACAAAACGTGCAACTGACTGAAACCGCACCAAGTACAGAACGTTTGATTACAGTTCTGAATCCGAAAGATTCTACCTACTGGACAATTTCTCATGACTATAACAGCAATAAATTCAGACTTTTCAGGGTAACAAAAAGTGGTGTTTCGGAAGCAAAAACTTTTGATATTGGTTCAAAAATTGATAGCCTCGAAAAAGGGAAAGGGTATATAAAAGTGTCGCCAGATGGTAAACAAATTGCGATGGTTATCCCAGGCGGAAAACGTAATTATGTAGAAATTTTTGATTTCAATGATTCAACGGGAGTAATTTCTGGAAAACCCGTCAAGATTGATTTAGGACCTGCCCCACCAGCGGCTTATGGTGTAGAGTTTTCACCGAATGGGAAAAATCTTTATGTCACATTAAATGCTGATACCGCCAGAAATAAAGACCCAAAGATTCGTTCTGAATTATTGTATCTGGATATTTCCTCGAAAGATTCAACCAAAATTTCAGCCTCAAAAGTGCGAATAGACAGCACACGGGCAAATTTTGGTTCAATACAAATTGCTCCAGACGGTAAATTATACCTTGCAATTCAAGATGGTAGTGCTTTGGGGGTAATTACTCATCCAGACTCTGCCGTTACAGCGTCTGACACCAGCAAAATCAAATACAAACGGCAAGGATTTAATCTCGGTGGTCGAAAGAGTCAGTTAGGACTGCCCACCCAACCCAAAGTTTTTCCGCCCTCACAGTCGGGTATGGGAACAGCAATTGAGGGCGAAGGCGGTTGTGAAGGTGAAGATTTGCCTTTTCAGGTCAGTGATTTATGTGCTACCCAAACCAGTAAAAAAGAGAATTTAACCGTAAAATGGGAAATCTGGAAACCTGGCAGTGGTGGCGGCGGTAGTGGCGGTGGACAAATCACTACTTCTCAGGGAGTTAGAGATACTTTAGGGACTGCTATTTATGTAAAAGTAAAAATGAAATCATCGGGTGGCGGACTACCAACAGGGGGAACACTCAATCAATTTACGATTGACCAAAGTGTGGTAGCTACTGCCAATCTAAAACCTGGGATTTATTATCTTTCTGCTACCATTACCAATGCTTGTATTGCAGATACAATTATTGAACCTATTGCTTTTGAAATTATCCCGATTCCTAAAGTTGAGTTGGGAAATCCCTTAAAACAATGTGCCAATAGTATTACCGTACAAAGTTCTGTCACTAACACTACGCCCACTTTGTATTTTTGGTATTTGAACAAAGCACCTTTACAAAGAACAACGACACCAAAGCTAACTGCCACTAAATCAGGTGAGTACAAAGTTATTGCTGTAAATAAAGGATGTCTCAATGCGGATTCTGTTCAGGTAGAATTGTATAAAGCAAAACCTTTAAGTGTTGGTGCTGATACAACGGTTTGTCAGGGAAAATCTGTCTTGCTTGATGCCTCTGGTGCAGGCGGAACTACCAGTACGTACTTATGGAGTAATGGCTCTAAAGCACCGCAAGTTATTGTAAATCAGGCTGGTAAATATTCAGTTGTTGTAAAAGACGCCGCAACAGACTGTGAGTCAAGAGATGAAGTGCAGGTAAATATCAAACCAAGGGTTGGCTTTGGTACTCCGCTAAAAAAGCAACCAACCGATTGTAGTAAAAAAGACGGGGCTATTAACCTCCAAAATATTACGCCTGCTAATGGTACTTATACTTTCAAATGGTTTAAAGATGGCATAGAAATAGCAGGGGCAACCACAGGAGCAATATCAAACGTCGAAGCAGGAAATTACCGAGTTTTGATTCAAGGCAATGCTATTTGTGATACATCTCTGGCAATTAGTTTGAATCCTTTAGTTACAACTTTCAAACCCACAATCAACCCTGGACCTATTCCAGCAGATTGTAATGTGGGGAATAACGGTGGAATTCGTTTCCAAATCAATGGTTCGGGAACGTCTCAAATTCCTGCAAAATTTGTCCTTCGTAAAGTAGGTACGCCAGATGTTGAGGTGAAAAAAGGACCTCTTTCTTTAATCGCTACCACAGGCGGAAGTTATCTAATTAAAGACTTAACGCCTGGGGTTTACGTTGCAGAATTCAGTGATGCCTTAGATTGTAAATTTACCCTTGAGGCAATCACTATTGGATTAGCACCAAAGACAAAAGTTAAAATTAATCCTGCCGTGAGTAAGTGCGAAGGAGAAGATATTTTGTTAGAATCTGGGCTAACAACTATTCCTGCTGGGGCAGATTTATTGTGGAATACAGGTGAAAAAACACCAACTATCACTACAAAAACCGCAGGAACTTACACCGTAACACTCAGTGAATCAAATGGTTTGTGCCGAAGTACAGACCAGACGGCTGTAACTTTCAAGCCAGCACCAGCCGTAAATCTGGGCGGAGCTTTGGAAGTTTGTACAGGGTCAGTTCCTATTAATTTAGTCGCAAGCCCAACGGGTGGAACGTGGACTGGGGCAAATGTTTCAACCACAGGCGTATATACGCCACCCGCAACAGTTGGGACAAAAGATGTATTGACTTATACAGTTACTGCTCCAAATGGTTGTGATGGCAAAGGCACAAAAGAAATTTCTAAAAAACTTGCCCCAAGCGTCAATTTAGGTCCAGACAGAGATTTCTGTAATAATGGTTTTGATTCCCTCAGAAATTTATCAATTAACACTGCTTTAGGCATTAGATATAAATGGTCTTCGGGGCAAAATTCGCCTGCTATTTTTCCAACAAATTCTGGAAAATATACGCTTACGGTTTCTCAGAATGGCTGTTCTATTAACTCATCTGTCAATGTAAACGTCTTGCCCGTTCCTTATGTTTCGTTGAAAAGTACTTATGAGCTTTGCCTCTACGAAGCCCGTCCAATCAGCATAGAAACGGGGCAAGTTCCTGGCAATACATACAGTTGGTTTTTTAATAATAATCCAATTGCTGGACAAACTACCAGTAAGCTATCTGTCAGTAACATAGGCACTTACGCCATTGAGGTAAAAAATTCAGATGGTTGTTATGCCCGAAAAAATGCTTTGGTCATCGACCTATGTAATCCATTTATTTTAGTGCCAGATATTTTTACACCCAACGCTGATGCTAAGAATAATTTCTTTGAAATTTTCCCGAAATACAAAATCAAGGACTTCAAATTGCAAATCTATAATCGTTGGGGAGAGCTGATATTTATCTCAAATCGGATGGATGATGCTTGGGACGGAACTTTTGGAGGGAAACCAGTAAAACCAGATAGCTACGCATGGGTGATTTCGTACGTACCCAACGAACCAAATATCCCAGAAGAAACAAGGTATTTAAGAGGTGCAGTTACCGTTGCTTGGTGATGGTCTATACTTCGCCAAATTGATGATTTTTATACATGATTTGGCGAAGTATAGATTAAATGTACCATAACCAATTGATTATCAATAGCTTATTAAGCTATTAATCTGAACATATTGAAGCAACATAATTGTTTTTGCATCTCTGATTTCTCCAGATTTTATCATTTCAAGGGATTTGTTAAAGTCCAATTCCAAAACTTCTATTTCTTCTTCGTCTTCTACCCCGCCGCCATTATTTCGTTGTTGGTCTTTGGTGTAGGTTGCTACAAAAAAATATAAAATTTCTGTAACTGAACCTGGCGACATATATACTTCATAGATCTTCTGAACATCCGTTATTTGATACCCCGTCTCTTCTTGGATTTCTTTTCTGATACAATCTTCTGGGTTGTCGGCGTCTAAAAGTCCTGCACAGGCTTCTATCAACATTCCATCTGGATTTCCATTCAGATAAGTAGGCATTCTGAATTGACGAGTTAATATTACAGTCTTTGATTCATTGTTATAAAGCAATACCACTGCACCGTTTCCACGGTCGTAAGCCTCTCTGCTTTGAGTTTGCCAATTACCATTTTTCTGTTCAAAATCAAATGTAACTTTACGAAGTACATACCAATTATCTGAAAGTACTTCAGTTTTTATATTTTTAATCTTTGAGTTCATTTTGATTGAATTTGATTATTTATGATTATTTTTGAACAAAATTAAATAAAGCACATGAATTTCCAAGTACGAAAGCAAAAATTAGTAGAAAGATTAGAGCAAGAAGGCATTATTGATGTTAAAGAAATGGCGGTACTGCTCGAAACTTCAGAAATAACTGTCAGGCGAGATTTAACCATTTTAGCAGAACAGGGGCTTCTTGTACGTACACATGGGGGAGCGATGAAGGTAAGTTTGTCGCAAATGCCCGTAAGTTTTGCACAAAAATCTGCGATTAATGCCGAACAAAAAGATGAGATTTGTAGAAAAGCAGTTAGCCAAATTCAAGAAGGTGATGTCATTTTTTTGGATTGTGGAAGTACTGTTTTCAGGATGTGTCCTTTTATCAGAAACTTAAAAATCAAAGTTGTTACAAACTCATTACCAATTATCAATGAGCTAATGGGGTCATCAGTAAGTTTGAATTTTGCGGGAGGAGAAATTGATAGCGAACGACAAGCTGCTCATGGAAAAATGGCAGTTGACCATTTTGGGAGATACCGAGCAGACAAAGCCTTTGTAGGTATAGACGGAATTTCGTTTAAAAATGGTTTGAGTGCTTCGAGTGAAAAAGAAGCGGAAATCACGATGGCACTTACCCAAAATGCTCGTGAGACTTTCTTTCTTTGTGATGCTACAAAATTAGAAAAAGACCGTTATTTCCCCTTCGCCCCAATTGAATTTGTCCAAAATTTAATCACAGATTCTACGGTTTCAGAAAGTTTAGTACAACAATATAGAGCAATAGGAATTAGGGTTTTGTGAAAGTGATTTAACAAATCCTCAATTTTTCTTAGCAATACTCTCAGTCAGGATTTGATAAATGCGTTGATAATCTGGAGTTTCTTTTAGGGAAAGTAAATGGCGATTGATAATTTTTTGGTCACCACGGCGGGCTGGACCCGTTTGAACATTGAAGATTTTAGGAGATTTCAGTGCTTTGTTAAAGGTTTCCTTGATGAGCGGTTCAAGCAATTTCATCTCTAAATTATTGTGCGAAAGTATCTCTTGTGAAATTCCCAAAAGATGATTTGTGAAATTACAAGCAAAAACAGCCGCAAGATGTAATACCTTTCTTTCGTCAGAATTGACAGAATATGTCACCTCCGAAATGTCCTGTGCTAAGGTTATCAACACCTTCTCCACATCTTCACTTTCTGTCTCAATACAGATGGGAACTTCTTCAAAATTCACGTGGAACACTTTGGAAAAAGTCTGCAAGGGATAAAATACGCCTGTTTTTTGTGGTATTTCGCTGTAAACTTCTACTAATTCATCTAAGTCTTTTAAGGATTTACTACCCGACGTGTGGACAAGTATTGAGCCTTCTGGAAGGACTAATTTACGGGTTACTTCCTCCATGGCATCGTCTGAAACACATAGAAAAAATACGGCAGCATCAGAATTAGCAAAATTCAAATCCTTCTGAACTTTCGCATTATACAACTGCTTGGTGAGTGCAACAGCATTTCGGTTTTCTCTACTAAAAACCTCGACAACTGCATGACCTGCATTTTCTAATGCTTGGGATAAATGCCAAGCTACATTTCCTGAACCTATAAATGAAATTTTCATGTTTCAATATTAATCAAAACTGATAAGGTTTTCAAACAATTAATTTTCAAATTAACACATTCCCAGATTTTCAAATTACTCATCGTACTTTTGTAGCATGAATCAAATCACTGTAATTATTCCTGCTTTCAATGAAGAGAATGCGATTGGCAATGTTATCCGAGACATTCCTGCTGGGGTGGTTCACAAGATTATCGTTGTTAATAATAATTCAAAAGATAAAACGGCTGAAGTTGCTGAAAAGGCTGGGGCAATTGTTCTTCATGAAAGCCAACAGGGTTATGGTTATGCTTGTTTAAAAGGAATGGAGTTCGTAGCTCAACAAACTGAAAAACCCGAAATTATTGTTTTTTTGGACGCTGATTATTCTGATTTTCCAGAAGAAATTGTAGAAGTAATTCGCCCGATTATTGAGCAAGATTTTGATATGGTGATTGGTTCACGGGCATTGGGCAAGCGAGCTAAGGGTTCGATGACTCCTCAGCAAATTTTTGGTAACTGGCTTGCTACTAATTTAATACGGATTTTTTATAAAGTAAATTATACCGATTTAGGACCTTTAAGAGCTATAAAATATAAGGCTTTGTTGAGTTTGGAAATGGAGGATAAAACCTACGGCTGGACGGTTGAAATGCAGTTGAAAGCCGCCAAACAAAAACTCAAAGTGTGTGAAGTACCAGTCAGCTATCGGGAAAGAATCGGTGACTCAAAAATCTCTGGAACTGTAAAAGGCACAATCTTGGCAGGGTACAAAATTTTAAGCTGGATTTTTAAATATTTGTGAAAGGGCTATTGGCAAAAATTAAACATAGAGGTGTAGAGGATTAGAGATAATTATCGTCCTTTCTCTAATCCTCTACACCTCTATGCTTAATTCATGAAAATGTTATGGTTTCCTTATTAACTTAAAACTTATTGACGAATTAATGGAGTTAATCCTTATCATTTTATATACCATACCACTCTCATTTATAGGTTGTTACAGTCTGGTACAACTGCATTTGGTTTGGTTGTATCTCAGGAAAAAACCCGACGAAATTGAGCTATTTTCTCCTGAAAAATTCAATGAGACTGTCACGATACAACTTCCGATTTTTAATGAAATGTATGTAGTTGAAAGGCTTTTAGACAGCATTGCTTTATTAGATTTTCCCAAAAATCAATTAGAAATTCAAGTGCTGGATGATTCGACAGATGAGACTTTTGATATTGTAAAAAATAAAGTTGAAACCCTCCGAAATCAAGGTTTTGATATTGTCCATATTCACAGAAAAGACCGCACAGGCTACAAAGCTGGGGCATTGGCAGAGTCAACTCAAACAGCAAAAGGGACTTTTATTGCTATTTTTGATGCTGATTTTGTAGTAGATTCTTCATTTTTAAAGAAGACTTTGCCCTATTTTCAAGATTCAAAAATTGGTATGATTCAGACTCGCTGGGGGCATCTGAACACGGAATTTTCAATCATGACCAGCCTACAAGCCTTTGGTTTAGATGCTCATTTTTCGGTTGAACAAAAAGGGCGAAATCTGGGGGGACACTTCATGAATTTTAATGGAACGGCTGGTATTTGGCGAAAATCTTGTATCCAAAATGCGGGCGGTTGGCAAGCAGATACGCTCACGGAAGACTTGGATTTGAGTTACAGGGCTCAATTAAAAGGTTGGAAATTTCATTTTCTCGAAAGCGTAGAATCGCCAGCAGAGTTACCCGTAGAAATCAATGCCCTAAGAACTCAGCAACGCCGTTGGACGAAGGGTGCAGCCGAATGTGCGAGAAAGCACTTGCCTAATATCCTGATAAACAAAGACTTATCTTTCCTAACGAAGTTCCATGCGGTTTTTCATTTACTGAACTCAGGCTCATTTATTGCTGTATTATTTTTGTCTTTATTGAGTGTCCCTGTTCAATATATCGCTTTTTATTCCCCCGAATATCATTATTTTTTCAAATTTGTAACCATCTTTCACGGTAGCCTCCTGACTTTGGGAATTTTCTATTGGGTTTCTTTCCGACAAAAACATGGGTTCGGTCTATTCTTGCAACGTTTTCCAGTCTTTTTATCTTTCATGATGGGCTTGTCTTTGCACAATGCTTTGGCAGTTTTAGAAGGATATTTTGGTAAAAAATCTCCCTTCATCAGAACACCAAAGTTTAATTTATCTGAAAAAAATGGTTCTTGGAAAAGCAATTTTTACGTAAATTCCAACATAAGTTCTCTGTCTGTATTTGAATTTATCTTCATGTTTTTCTTTGCTTGGGCGTGTTTCAATGATGTGATTTTGAAAGATGTCCCAATGTTTATTTTCCACAGTTTACTAACTTTTGGCTTTGCTTCGCTGAACTGGTATTCGTTAAAACACCATTTTTTCTACCAATGAAATCCTGGGCATTGTACATATATTTGGGGCTTTCTGTGGGAGCGTATAGCATAATTGGCTATGGGATAGAACGACAAGACTTTGGTGCTTTTATTACACTTTTTGGAATATTATTTTTATTTTACTTTCTGATAATCAAAGAGTTACAAAAAAAATCTTCCCTGAAATACCTCACCCCCAGCCCCTCTCCTGCTGAGAGGGGGGCAATCATTCTAAGATTAATTTTTCTGTTTGCTTTACCCAACCTTTCTGATGATTTTTGCCGCTTTATTTGGGACGGTCGGCTTACGGCTTCTGGTATAAATCCATACTTGATTTTACCGATTGATTTTTCAGAAAATCCGCTGTTTTCACACCTTAATTCTCCACAATATTATACGGTTTATCCACCTGTAAGTCAGTATATTTTTGCATTTTCGGCATGGGTTTTTCCAGAAAATATCTTGGGAAGTGTAATTGTGATGCGGATTTTCATTATTCTGGCAGATGTTGGCTGTATTTTTTTACTGAAAAAATTGACTAAAAATTATTTATGGTATGCTTTCAATCCACTGGTAATCATTGAGTTAACTGTCAATTTGCACTTTGAAGGCGTGATGTTATGTTGGTTTTTGATGGCTTTGTATGTTTTAGAGCAAATGCGTCAGAGACGCAAATCTATCACCGCCTTGACTTTAAGTACCGATTACAAATCGGCAACAGAATACTTCCAGATTGCAAATCTGGAAGAGCAAGATTTTGTTGAGATGCGTCAGAGACGCAAAGCCAGAACCGCCCCGACTGCACGTCAGGGTGAGCAAGTACAAATAATTTTAGCAGCACTATTTTTTGCCCTTGCTATTTGTACAAAATTATTGGTTTTGATTTTTATACCACTGATAATCAGATATTTAGGTGGGACTCCCCCTCTCAGCAGGAGAGGGCGCTGGGGGGTGAGGTTACAGCTAAAGTCAGCATTCAAGTTCATCTTCTTTACGCTACTTTTTACGATTCTTCTATTTATTCCATTTTCAGAAAAACAACTTTTTATTAATTTCTCAAAAAGTCTTGATTTATACTTTCAGAAATTTGAATTCAATGCTTCGGTTTATTACTTAGTTAGATGGATTGGGTTTCGCTTATCAGGCTTCAATATTATTTATTTAGCAGGACCTTTGCTTTCGATTTTTTCTGGGTTTTTGATTCTTTGGGTTTCATTAAGGAAGGAGACACAAATAAATAAACTTAACCTCTCCCCCAACCCCTCTCTTACTGAGAGGGGAGATTTTGCGGTCGAATACTCCCCTCTCAGCAGGAGAGGGGTTGGGGGTGAGGTTTTGCTACATTATGTACATAGTTCCGTTTTTATCATCATCCTAAGCATCTATTTTCTTTTCACAACAACTGTTCATCCTTGGTACTTAACAACTCTTGTTGGCTTGGCTTGTATGACTCCCTATCGTTTCCCGATGGTCTGGTCTGGCGTGGT